>JAGALX010000012.1 GCA_017625035.1 Clostridia bacterium | reverse complement strand
ATATGTAAAAAAAGCAGAAGAAGAGCTTGAATATTTAACAGGAGACGAAGAAACAAGAAGATTAGCATATCTAAGAGAAAAAGCAATAAGAGATGAAATGGCAGCAATGTCAAAAGCAAGAAAAGAAGGAAAAGCAGAAGGAAAAGAGGAAGGCAGAGAAGAAGGTAAAGAAGAACAAAAAAATATAATTGCCAAAAAGATGTTAGCCAAAAAAATGGATATTAACTTAATAATGGAAATAACGGGTTTAACAAAAGAAGAAATTGAAAGTTTATAACAAATGAATATAAAATACTAGTGATGAAATAAAAATCAAATTTCTATAATATAAAAAAGCCAAATTATATAACTATAGCATATTGGTTATATTTTGGCTTTTTTTGAATCCTTACAAAACACATTTCCTTACTAGTTTTAACAACCTACACTCCTACAAAACTGTTGACAAATAACTAATATATTGATAATATAAATGCGAATAAAAGAGGTGATAAAATGATATTATATCCCAATTTATACTGTAAGGATGTAACACAAATAACAATAGAAATATTAAGACAAAACAACATCAAAGGATTAATCCTAGACGTGGATAACACATTAATTGATTATAACAAAAATATGAGCGAAAAAGTAAAACCTTGGGTAGATAATTTAAAAAAACAGGGAATAAAATTTTGTATAGTTTCAAACACAAACAAACACGAAAAAGTAAAAGTCGTATCACAAAAATTAGATATACCATATTTTTATTTTGCAAAAAAACCATCAAAAAAAGGATTTTTTAAAGCAAAAGAAAAAATGAATTTAAGTGAAAAAAACATTGCTGCTGTAGGGGATCAAATAATGACCGATATAATAGGCGCTAACAGATGCAAAATGTTTTCAATATTAGTAGAGCCAATAAGTGAAAAAGATATATTTATAACAAAAGTAAAAAGACCTATAGAAAAATGCATAATAAATAGATATTTATCAAAAATGCATAGAGAGAAGGAATAAGATGTATATAAACGATGTAAATATAATTGTATATGTAATAGCTGCAATACTAGGTGCAGTTGCGGGGCAATTTTCAGACTTATTAAATTTTTTATTACCAAAACATAAACAATTATTATCAATAAAAAATATAAAAGAATATATAAAAAATACGAGACCAAAATATTTATTAATGGTTATACATATTTTAATATATATAGGAATACTATACAGGTATGGAATAAATGATGTAAATACAATAAAATATATGGTTTTAACACCATTAATTATATCTGCGTTTTATATTGACTACAAAATGCAAATAATACCAAATCGATTAACATTAACTATATTTGAAATAGGGTTAATATTTACATTTATACACGGAATTTCCAATTTAAACATAGCAGTTAGTATGTTCCAAGGACTATTAGCCGGATGCTTAATATTCCTAGTAATAACAGTATTAGGTGGTCTAATATTTGGAAAAGAAACAATGGGATTTGGAGATGTAAAAATGATGGCAGCACTAGGATTATTTTTTGGACTTCAAGGAATAATAGCAATAGCAATTTTATCATTTTTAATCGCTGCAATATTTAGTATAGTGTTGATGATAATACAAAAAATAAGACATAAAGATTTAATTGAATATATTGCTTTTGGACCTTTTATTGTCATTTCTGCATTTGTAGTAATATTTGTACCACTAGAAATTTTAATGATATTACCTTTTGTAATATTCTCATTTGGAAAATATAAATTATAAAAATAAAAGAGGGATGTGTATGAATAATAAAATTAGATGGTTAAGAAACAAAATGATGGGGCTAAATTTGCAAGGAATGATTATAACAAACCCTGTTAATATACGTTACCTAACAAACATACAAGCAGAAGGAATTTTGCTAATAACAAGAAAAGAAAATATATTTTTAACAGACAGCCGATATATAGAGCATGTAAATGCAACATTAACAATTGAAGATGGAATTGTAGTATCTAATATAAAAAATTTAACCCTAGATGATTATGAAAATTTCTTTTTATTCTGTGAAAACGTAGGTTTCGAAGAATCTAATTTAACATATGCAAAATACAAAGAATACATGCACAAATACAGAATTAATAATTTCGAAGAAACAGAAGGCATTATAGAAAAACAAAGAATGATTAAAGAAGATGATGAACTAAATAATATAAAAAAAGCATGTAGCATTACAGATAATTGTTTTGAATATCTAAAAGGATTTATAAAAATTGGAATGTCAGAAAAACAAGTAGCAGCAGAAATAGAAAATTTTTTCATGAAAAATGGAGCTGATGAATTAGCATTCAGCACAATTGTAGCATCTGGAAAAAATTCATCAATGCCACACGCAGTACCTACAGATAAATTAATAGAGCCAGGAGACCCTATAACAATAGATATGGGATGTAAATATAATGGCTACTGTTCAGATATGACAAGAACAATATTTGCAGGATTCGTACCTCAATATGTAAAACCTGTATATGATTTAGTATTAAAAAATCAAATACAAGTTTCAGAAAGCCTAAAAGAAGGGGTAAATATAAAAAACATATCTAAAGCAATCGAAAACAATATAAAATTAAATGGATTCGACATGATGCACAGTTTAGGGCATGGTGTAGGTCTAGAAATACACGAATATCCATTCTTCGGAAACAGAGTAGATTTTTATTTAAAAGAAAACATGGTAATAACAAATGAACCAGGAATATATATACCAAATAAATTTGGTATAAGAATAGAAGATACATTATTGGTATCTAAATATTCATCAATAAGTTTAACAAAATCAGATAAAAATTATGTTGTAATATAGCATATAGCTTCAAAATAGATATAGCATAAGTATTGATTTTTTAGTAAAAATAGTGTATTATATATAAATATTAAAAAAGAAAAAATTTTTAAGGGGGAAATTATAATGGCAGAAGTATATATGGCAGGAGATTTTAGAAATGGAACAACATTCGAAATGGATGGAAATGTTTTTAAAGTAGTTGAATTCCAACACGTAAAACCAGGAAAAGGAGCAGCTTTTGTTAGAACAAAATTAAAAAATGTAATATCAGGAGCAGTTTTAGAAAAAACATTTAATCCATCAGAAAAATATCCAGGAGCAGAAATCGAAAAAAGAGAAATGCAATATTTATACAATGATGATAATTTATATTATTTTATGGATAATGAAACATATGAGCAAATGCCTTTAAACAAAGAACAATTAGGTGATAGCTTAAAATTCATAAAAGAAAATATGAATGTAAAAATATTATCTTTCAAAGGAAATGTTTTTGCTGTTGAACCACCAATGTTTGTTGAATTAGAAGTAACATACACAGAACCAGGATTCTCAGGAAACACAACAACAACATCTGGAAAACCAGCAACATTAGAAAATGGATACGAAATATCAGTACCACTATTTATTAACATTGGAGATATTATAAAAATAGATACTAGAACTGGTGAATATATGGAAAGAGTATAATCAGAAAGGATTACAAAATGTCTGAATTAAGTAATAAATATCGTGAGATAATGAATGAAATCGACGAAAAAATTACAGATGAAAAACAATTAAATTTTGTAAAAAACAAAATTTCAGAAATATCAATAATTTTTATAGATATCATTGATAGAATGAGTCAAATTGTAGATGAAAAAGTAATTGATATTGAAAAAGGCCAAAAAAACATAGAAAAAAAGTTGGCAAAAGTACAAAAAGTCATTGATGTAATAGAAAAAGATATATATGATGATGAGTTCGAAATTGAAATAGTATGTCCATATTGCAACAATGAATTTATGACAGAAATTAATGAAGACGAAGAAAACGAAATAGAATGTCCAGAGTGTCACAACATAATAGAATTAGACTTAAATGCAGATATAGATGAAGATAATTTAAGTTGTTCTGGAAATTGTAGTTCATGTGGAGGATGCAGTTCTGAAGAAAATGACGACGAGGATGAAGGAGATATGTAAAAAATAACTATAGGGGCGATAGCTCCTATGGTTATTTTTTATATAATAGGAAAGTTCTATTGTGAGGTAAATTTTAACTATGAACACTTTCCTATTATATAAAATCCATTGCACACAATTTTTTGCAAAAATTGGCGCGCGAACAAAGACGCGGACGATAAAATGTCATAAATAGATGCAAATTTAAAGATGTCCGCTATTGTTCTTACCTTATTTCTAATACGGTTGTTAAAAATCGTCAAAATAATCTAAAGGATTTTTATAAACATTATTTTCTTTTATAGCTAAATGTAGGTGAGGTCCTGTTGTTGCACCATTGGTAGGATTACCATTAGAATCACGATATTTATTATTGGCAAATCCATAAACATTTTTTGGACCAACTTGAGCAATAAGCTGACCTTTTTCAACATACTGCCCAGGTGTAACGATAAAATTTGGTGATACATGACAATATGAAATTAAAATATTATCTTTTTTTATTGTAACAGTACATCCACCACTTCCACTAAAACCAGCTGTTACCACAGTTCCAGACATTGAAGCAAATATATTTGTACCAGGAGAAGCTGGAATATCTATTCCTTTATGAAAAGAAGATGCAAAAGCAGTTGGTGACTTTCTTTTACCAAAATAAGAACTTATTCTTGTGATACCAGGAATAGGCCAAACATAATTACTAGTAGATGTTATAGTAGAAGATGAATATACTGTTAAATTATTACTGGTATTAGCAGAGGTTGATTCTGATAAAGTGGATGAAAAAAAGATTATAATAAAAATTGAAAATAATATAATTATTGAATATAGAAATTTAAAATATTTTATGACAGAAACCTCCATTTAAAAGAAATATTATGAAATAAAAATTGTAAAAAGTTTTTTGAAGATGTGTATTCATATAATAGGAAAGCATTGTGAAAAGCCAAATTTAACTAATAATACTTTCCTATTATATAGAGTTATTATATGTAAATATTTATAGTAAAACTATTTGTAAGTGATATTAAAAAAATTATGTTAATACTTTTTAATATATAAATAATTATTTTCAAATGTATTAGCAAAATTTTTTTGAATTAAAATCAGTTTGCATTTTTAATAAAAGATTACTTGAAATTTTTGCAAAACTCTATTTTTTAAATGCAAAAAATTTGCTTATAAAAAAGTTTAAAATGATAACTAAAATCGTTATAAATGTTTTACTAATTAGTTTTGGAATATTTATAATATTGAATAATAAATAAAATCCGACTAATTCTATAATCATTGTAAATGCTCTTCCAAGCATAAATTTAAAGAATTCGTATAATTTTTCTTTAAATGTAGATGCTGTAGAATTAAATACAAGACCTTTATTTGTAAAATATGCGAATAAAACAGCTAAAATAATAGCAATAACATTTGCAAAATTTTCTTCTAAACTGAAAAAGGATGTTAGTATAGCAAAAGAACCTATGTTAACGATTGTAGTTAATACACCGAATATAATATATAACACAACTTCAACAGTTAAAAATTTTTGTTCAAGTACAAGTAGTTTTTTTGGTAATATTTTTTGTGAAATTTTTAAGATAATATTAATAGTATTTTGTGTAAAATTTTTTATTTTTTCCATTAGTATACTCCTTTAAAAATTTATATGTGAAATTATATCATATAAATTTTTAAAAGTTAAATATATATATGATAATTTAATAGTTTTTTGGGAAAAAATAGAATAAAAAAATAAAAATTAAATTGGCAGGGGTACTAAGACTCGAACTCAGACCTGTGGTTTTGGAGACCATTATGCTAACCATTGACACCATACCCCTGTGTGAACTTTAATTATATTAGCATATAATTTATAAAAAATCAATATAAGAATTAAAAAAAATCAAATTAAAAAGTAGATCCGACATTATGTTGATAAAGCAAATTGTAAAGTATTTTAACCTAAATAAATTAAAAATTCCGAGTTCAGCATAATTTAAAGTTTTTTTACATAAGTTGGTTGACAAAAAAAATAAATATAGTATAATAATATTATGCTAAATATAAAGGAGAAATAGTTATGTTGGCAAAAATTTGGAAAAAATTATTATTAGTAGTATTAATTATAGCATGTTTAGTTAATGTAATAACAAAATTTGTAAAAAAATCATCACTTAAAGATGAAATTACTGCATCAGCTAGATATGTTAGATCTTTAAATAATGAAAAATAATTACAAAAGTATTGAAAACTACAAAAATATGTGATAATATATTAAACAGTTTTATTACAATAATTAAAGGAGAGGTGAATACATAATGAAAGAAGGAATACATCCAAACTATCAAGAAGCAACAATCACTTGCGCATGCGGAAATGTTATGACAACAAATTCAACAAAAAAAGATTTAAAAGTTGATGTTTGTTCAAAATGTCATCCATACTACACAAATAATCTAAGAGTAGAAAAAACAGGTGGTAGAGCAGAAAAATTCAAAACAAAATTTGGAATCAAATAAAAAACGAAATAGAAAAAAACTATTTCGTTTTTTTTTTGCAGATAATGAGATGAAAAATATACAAAAATTTATTCACGTGCCTATCTGCTGTATATTTGCTTTTATGATATGTACTGATATTTAAAATTGATAATCTGAAGCAAAATTAATTATATTTCATTCAACAATATTTGTTGAAAAAAAGCAAAAAATGTAGTAAAATTGCTGTATTAACTTAGTAAATTAGGGGAGATCATAAAAATGAATATAGAAAAACAAAGAGAATTTATAGAAAAAGTAAAAAATATGAATGTTGGCAAAAACTTAAAATATTCTATTTTTACAATGGGATGTCAACTAAACGAAAACGATTCAGAAAAATTATGTGGAATGCTAGAAAATATGAAATACACAAAAACAGACCAAATATCTGAATCAGATTTTATAATATTTAATACATGCTGTGTAAGAGAAAATGCAGAAGATAAACTATTTGGAAAATTAGGAGAAGTTAAAAAAATAAAAGAGCAAAAAGGAACAATAATAGCAATATGTGGTTGTATGATGCAAGAAAAACATATAGTAGAAAAAATCAAAAAAAGCTATCCCTTTGTAGATATATTATTTGGAACACACACTTTACACAAACTTCCAGAAGATTTATATACTGTAATTTGTGAAAAAACTAAATTACAAGATATTATAGATATTGATGGTGAAGTAATAGAAGGATTACCAATAAAAAGAAATGACAAAATAAAAGCATCTGTAACAATAATGAATGGATGCAATAATTTTTGCAGTTACTGTATAGTGCCATATGTTAGAGGAAGAGAAAGAAGCAGAAATCCAGAAGATATAATAAACGAAATAGAAGAGCTAGCAAAACAAGGTTACAAAGAAGTAACTTTATTAGGACAAAATGTTAATTCATACAAAGGAAACGGAAACTTAGGAATAACTAAATTTTCAGAGCTATTAAGAGCCGTAAATAAAATTCAAGGAATCGAAAGAATCAGATTTGTATCTCCACATCCAAAAGATTTTTCTGATGATGTAATTGAGGCAATTCGCGATTGCGAAAAAGTTTGCAAAATAATACATTTACCACTACAATCTGGAAATACACAAATACTAAAAAAGATGAACAGAAAATATACTAAAGAGCAATATCTAGAGCTAGTAGATAAAATGAAAGCTAAAATTCCAGGGCTATCATTATCTACAGATATAATAGTTGGTTTTCCAGAAGAAACAGACGAAAACTTTGAAGATACATTAGATGTTGTTGATAAAGTTCATTTTGAGCAAGTATATATGTTTATTTATTCTAGAAGAGTAGGAACTCCAGCAGATACTATGCAAAATCAAGTTCCAGAGCCAATAAAACATGTTAGATTCGACAAATTAAAAGCTCTAGTAGAAAAACAAATAGATGAAAACAATAAAAAATATGTTGGAACAACACAAAAAGTTCTAGTTGAAGGAAAAAGCAAAACAAATGACAAAATGCTTACAGGAAGAACAGATTCAAACAAAGTAGTTAATTTCGAAGGAAGCGAAGAATTAATCGGAAATGTTGTGAACTTAAAAATAGTTTCAGAACATATGTGGTATTTAAAAGGAGAACTTTAAAAATTTTAATTTAAATAGTTAATATTTAGAAATTAGTGTAAAAACAAATAGATTAAAAAACAAGGAAGGTACAAAAAATGGCAGAATATTCACCAATGATGCAACATTATTTAGATACAAAAAAACAATACAAAGATTGTGTTTTATTTTATAGATTAGGCGATTTTTACGAAATGTTTTTCGAAGATGCAGAAATAGTGTCAAGAGAGCTTGAACTAACATTAACTGGAAAAGACTGCGGACAAGAAAAACGTGCTCCAATGTCAGGTATTCCATACCATGCAGCAGATTCATATATTGCTAAATTAATAGAAAAAGGATATAAAGTGGCAATTTGTGAGCAAGTAGAAGATGCAAAACAAGCCAAAGGAATTGTTAAAAGAGAAGTAATAAGAGTTGTAACACCAGGAACTGTAATAGAATCTAATTTATTAGAAGAAAAGAAAAACAATTACATAATGGCAATATATAAAAGTGGACTATATTTTGGAATAAGTGTATGTGATATATCTACAGGAGAATTTTTAGCAACACAAATAATGGAGCATAATAATTTTGCAAGATTATTAGATGAAATTTCAAGATATTCACCAGCAGAAATTATTGTAAGTGAAATGATGTATAATAGCAAAACTGAAATTGAAAAAATAAAAGAGCGATTTGAAACATATATTTCACTAGAATCTGAAGAATCTTTTGATGGTGAATACGAGTTGTTATCTGGAATGTACAATATAATAGATGATAAAGATAACAAAATAGAAAATTTAGCACAAAAAAAATTAGCTATATATGCTATAAACGCATTATTAAAATATCTAGAAGATACTCAAAAAACAGGATTAGATCACATTAATACAATAAAAATTTACAACACCACAAGATATATGGCCTTAGATATCAATGCCAGAAGAAATTTAGAGCTTACAGAAAAAATGCGAGATAAAAGCAAAAAAGGAACTTTACTTTGGGTATTAGATAAAACATCTACATCAATGGGGGGAAGACTTTTAAGAAGATGGCTTAATGATCCATTAATAGACAAAGCAGAAATTAATGAAAGATTAGATGCAGTAGAAGAATTAAAAGATTCTATAATTCTTAGAGGAGATGTAATAGAAGCACTAAAAAAAGTATATGATATAGAAAGATTAGCAGGAAAAATTTCATATGGAAATGCAAATGGTAGAGATTTAATCTCTCTAAAAAATTCTGTTAAGCAATTACCGGATATAAAAAGAATATTAGCAACTACAGGGGCAAAATTATTAAAAAATATATATGAAGAGCTTGATACTTTAGATGATATTTACGAAATTATAGAAAAATCAATAGTAGATGATCCGCCAATTACTGTAAAAGATGGAGGTATAATAAAATTAGGGTATGATGCCGAAATCGATAAACTAAAAGTTGCAACAACTGAAGGAAAAAAATGGATATTAGAGCTAGAAGCAAAAGAAAGAGAGCAAACAGGAGTCAAAGGATTAAAAATTGGATTTAATAAAGTATTTGGATATTTTATAGAAGTAACAAAATCTAACTTAGCTATGGTTCCGGATAGATTTGTTCGTAAACAAACTTTAGCTAATTGTGAAAGATATATAACAGAAGAATTAAAAAGTTTAGAAAATCAAATATTAGGAGCAGAAGAGCGAGTAATTACCCTAGAATATAATGCTTTTTGTGAAATAAGAAATTCTATTGAAAAACAAATACAAAGATTACAAAAAACAGCATCTTTAATATCTACTCTTGATGTTTTATCCTCTTTTGCAACAATAGCAGAAGACATGAACTATATAAAACCAGAAGTTGATGATGGTGGCATTATTGATATAAAAGAAGGAAGACATCCAGTAATTGAAAAAATGATTTCTACAAGCAATTTTGTTCCAAATGATACATATCTTGATAAAAACAGTAACAGACTTGCTATAATAACAGGACCAAATATGGCTGGAAAATCTACATATATGCGACAAGTTGCATTAATAACTCTCATGGCACAAGTTGGAAGCTTTGTACCAGCATCTTATGCTAAAATTGGTGTAGTTGATAAAATATTTACAAGAGTTGGTGCATCAGATGATTTAAGTATGGGACAAAGTACATTCATGGTAGAAATGATGGAAGTAGCTACTATATTAAAAGAAGCCACACAAAATAGTTTAGTTATTTTAGATGAAATAGGAAGAGGAACATCAACATATGATGGATTGTCTATTGCTTGGGCTGTAGCAGAATATATTGCAGACAAAGAAAAATGTGGTGCAAAAACTTTATTTGCTACACATTATCATGAATTAACAGAACTTGAAGAAAAAATTGATGGTGTAAAAAATTATTCTATTGCTGTAAAAGAAAAAGGCGAAGATATAATTTTCCTAAGGAAAATAGTAGATGGTGGAACAGACGAAAGCTATGGTGTTCACGTTGCAAGACTTGCTGGGGTACCTCAAATAGTAACAAAAAAAGCAAATGAAATTTTACAATCTCTTGAAAGAAGAAATGTATTAAATAATAATCTTATCGAAAATAATGCAAAAAAAGAAGCGGCAGATCAAATTGATATGTATAATTATAAAATTGCAGAAGTTGCGCATGAGATTGATAGAATTGATTTTAATCAGTTAACACCAATAGAAGCTTTAAATACTTTGGTTAAAATAAAAGAAAAATTATCATAAATTGGAAAAGTGGGAAAAGGGGACGGTTCTAATTTCCCATTTTTGGGAAATTGGGACACATTTTCCTATGCTATATAAAAAGCGTAAATTTAATATGATAAAGCAATAAATAATGAATAAATTTCATAAATTTCCATATAATAATAAAAAACTAGGAGGAATGTCCAATGGAGATAAAAAGAGTTTATGAAATTTTAAATAATAAAGAGAAAGTAGAAGTAGAATATAAATCACGACCAGTATGGATTCAAAATTTAGAAAATTCAAATGAAGCTAAAATTGGTTTTATTGATGATTTTAAAGAAAGTACTGTTCAAATTCAAGATTTAATAGAAAAATAATAATAAAAAGATACTTTGAATTTTTTGATTAAAAGTATCTTTTTATTAATGAAATATTTTAAAATTAAAAAATAAAAATGAAAAAATTTAGGTGATAACTTTACCTAAATTTTTTCATTTTATTTAGAATAGTGAAGAACCTGCTCCACCTAAGCACCATTTTCCACCGATTTTATAAACATTAAGAGTTGTTGAATCAGTATCTTTTTCATCTTTACCTTTTATTGTCATTTTTAATGTAAGTTTGTAACCTTTTGTTACTTTACATTTCTTTTTAGAATCTTCATATTGATCTTCTAATTTTTCTTGAAGATCTTCTAAATCTTCTTTATCGATTTTTTCTTTGTCTAAGATTTTATATGACATTTTGATTTTTTCGCCATATTCTTCTTCAAACTCTTCTAATTGTTTTTCTAAATATTCATCATCTAACTTATCTTCTAAATCTTCTACCATTACTTCAGGGAAAGCTTTTAAGAAAGTTTTTGCATCAGCTTTTTGCATACCTTTTAACATATTGTCAACTGGTTTTTTGTATCCACCACTTAATAATGCAATCATGATGATAACTACTAATAAAGCAGCAGCAGCAATTCCGCCAATTAAAGCAAAAGTTTTTTTATTGTTTTTTGCTCCTTTGTCAGTATTTGGTGTTGTTTCATTTACTGTGCTATTTTCTACTTTAACATCCTTTTTTGTAGTTTCTTCTACGGCAGCTCCACAATTTGGACATACATTTTCTGTATCTTTTAATTCAGAGCCACAATTTTCACAAAATTTACTCATAAAAAATCCTCCTTTTTTTAATAAATATATAATAATACAATTGAATATTATTGTCAATTACTTGACTAAAAAAAAATATAGTTATAAAATATGGGTGTTAATATAACTTGATATTTGTTTGATTTACGATTTTATATTTTAAAATTTTTCTACTTTTTTGATTAAAAACGACAAAAAATAAATAGACGAAAATAATTTTTTTATAAGAAATAATAAAATAAATAATTAAAAAATTTTCGGTAGTATAATAAAGATAATTAAAATTTTTTCGGCGGTATAATAACAAATAAAAAATTTTTTATATAATTAAACAATAAAATAAATAAGTAGAAATAATTTTTGTTAGTATAATTAAATTACCTATTAAACAATATATTTCTTATAGGGGGCACTTATGATTAAAATTACATATAAAAATAAAATAATTAATACAGAAAAAGTAAAAGTTAGTACTTTATTAAAAAATGAAATAGCACAAAAAAATGCAATCGCCTGCAGATTTAATAATGAAGTAAAATCATTAGATTTTGAAATAAACGAAAATGGCACAATACAGTTAATAGACATAAAAGATAAAGATGGAATGCGTATATACAGAAGAGGTTTAGTATATATATTAACAAAAGCATTTGAAAGCCTATATCCAAATGCTAAAACCGAAATTAATTTTCAATTATCTAATTCAATGCTATGTGAAGTAATAGATGCAGAAGTTAATGATGAAATGATACAAAATATAAATAAAAAATTCAAAGAAATAGTAGATAGCGATTTACCAATAATCAAAAAAAGAATGTCAAAAAAAGAAGCAAAAGAATTTTATAATAAAGAGAAAAACGAAAAAGGAAGACTTCAAATTGAAGATGGATACAAAGATAAAGTAAGCCTATATTATTGTGAAGATTACTATAATTATTTCTACGGTGTTTTACCAATTTCTACCGGATTTGCAAAATTATATGAAATTGTAAAATATCATAATGGAATTTTAATAAGATATCCAAACAGAAACGATATTACAAAATTACCTAATTTCGAAGAAAACAAAAAATTATTAGAAACTTTAGATGAATACGAAAGTTTACATGAAACATTACATATTCAAACACTATATAAATTAAACAGAGTAATAAAGAAAAATAAAATTAAAGAATATATACTATTAGACGAAGCTCTACATGAAAAGAAACTAGCAAGTATTGCAGATGATATTGTAAAAAGAAAAAAGGTGAAAGTAATATTAATTGCAGGACCATCATCTTCAGGAAAAACAACATTTGCACAAAGACTTGGGATACAACTAAGATTAAATGGATTAAAACCAGTAACGATGTCGGTAGATAATTATTTTGTAGAAAGAAAAGACAATCCAAAAGATGCAGATGGAAATTATGATTTTGAATGTATTGAAGCCATTGATACAAAATTATTTAATGATCATATTTTGAAATTGTTAAATGGAGAAGAAATAGATGTTCCAACATTTGATTTTGAAGAAGGAACCAAAAAATATAATGGCGAAAAAATGCGTTTAAAAGATGATCAAATTCTAGTAATTGAGGGAATTCATTGCTTAAACGATAGGCTTACAACATTAATTCCAAAAGAACAAAAATACAAAATTTATATTAGCTGTTTAACAGTATTAAACTTAGATTTTAACAACAGAATTTCAACAACAGACTCAAGATTAATAAGAAGAATTGTAAGAGACAATCAATTTAGAGGATACAGTGCACTACATACTTTAAAAATGTGGGATTCTGTAAATAGGGGGGAAGAGCGAAATATATTTCCATATCAAGAGCAAGCAGATAGTATGTTTAACTCATCTTTAATATATGAAATTGCAGTATTAAAAGATTATGCAATTCCACTATTAAAAGAAATTGATAATTCACATCCAGAGTATTCAGAGGCTAAAAAATTATTATCAATGTTAGAATACTTTAATTCTGTTCCTGCAGAATATGTGCCAACAAATTCTTTATTAAGAGAATTTATTGGTGGAAGTATATTTCATGAAAAATAAATAGATTATTTTGAGAGGAATGATAAATTTATGGAGGATAGTCTGTTTACAAAAATAGATGAAGAATTTATTTGTGAAAACTGTGGAAAAAAAGTTGAAAAACTAGGATATACATGCAGAAATCATTGCCCATATTGTTTACACTCTAAACATGTAGATATAAATCCAGGAGATAGAAACGAAAACTGTCACGGGATGCTAGTTCCAATAGGAATCGAAATTAATCCTAAAAAAGGATATGTAATTGTTTTTAAGTGTAAAAAGTGTGGAATGATACGAAAAAATAAAGCTGCAAATGATGATGATATGGATTTAATTATAAAATTAAGTGCAAATAATGAAATTATTTAATAATAAAATAATAGGTTTATAGGTATATCCTTTTTAAAAACCTAAATATATTATAAAAGGAAAATGTTTATGAATTTACCAAATAAATTAACTATATTTAGAATAATATTGGTTCCAATAATGGTAATAATACCATTTTTACCATTAGAGGGAAGTTTATTTAATATTCCAATCACGTGGTTACTTGTTACTTTAATATTTGTAATAGCATCTATTACAGATAAATTAGATGGATATTTAGCAAGAGCAAGAAACGAAGTTACAACATTTGGAAAATTTTTAGATCCAATAGCAGATAAAATTTTAGTTTTAGCTGCAATGATAATGTTAGTAGAAGCCTTAAGATTACCAGCGTGGATTCCAATTATAGTGCTTTTCAGAGAGTTTTTAGTATCTGGTTACAGATTAATAGCTGTAGAAAAATCTGGAAATGTAATTGCAGCATCTATATGGGGAAAATTAAAAACTGTTACTCAAATGGTAGGATTAATAGTAGCATTAATTGATATGAATTCTTTTGGAAAATTTTTAGATGGAAGTTTAACAGGAATAAATTTATTACTAAATATATTAAGTACAGGAATGCTAACTATTTCAATAATTGCAACTGTTTTCTCAGGTTGGGATTATATAAAAAATGGAAAAGATATATTATTAGATAAATAAAAGTATAAGGAAAAAAATATGGAAATAAGACTAATACAAAAAAGATGTCCAAATTGTGGAGCCAATATTAAATTTAAATTAGATGATAAATCTGCAACATGTGCTTATTGTGGAACTTTTGTTTTAATAGAATATAAGAAAGAAAATATGTATAATCCAATTAATGAGCAAAATGCAAAAAGAATCTATGTAAATAAAACTGCAGAAATATTAAAATGGTTAAGTTATGGAATAGTTTCATGTTTGCTTATTATTGTAGGATTGGCAATTTGTTCTTTTTCAAATCCAATATATGGAATAATTTTAATTTTAGCGGGGATAATATCAATTCTTCCATTAAAACTAAAAATATTTAATAAATTACCATATTTAAAATCAGCAATAATTGCGGTTTTTGCTTTTATAGGTTTTTTTGGGGGAATGTTTAATTCGTATGAATTGCCTACAGAATTTCAGGGGAAATATATATCAGATACAACTGATTTAATAGTTGAGATTAAAGGTAATACAATTATTGTTAATGATGATGGAAATATAACAAAAGAAAAAATATATACATGGGATGAAACATATGGTCATATAACATATTACAATATAAAAGTTGACGATGGAGAATATAATTTTAGAATTGTTGATAATAGTGGTATGGAATATCAATTTTATGAAAGACCAGGGGACTATGGATCACCAATGCATTACTTTTATAATATAAAAAATGAAACTGATAAATATAAATGTAATGATGAATATTAGTAATAGCATAAAAAAGTTTAAATAAAAATTTTAGTTAAAAGGCACCTCGAAGATAATTTACAAGTTAATATTTGTAATTAAGCTTAGAGGTTTTTTTATGAATATATAGAAAGAGGATAAAGAATATGGATAGTACACAAGCCAAAAAAAGAATTGAAGAACTTAGAAAAACTTTGGAGTATCATGCTAAAAAATATTATGATGAAGATAAACCAGAAATATCAGATTTTGAATATGATATGATGATGAATCAACTTAAAAATTTGGAAAAACAATTTCCAGAATTAATAGATAAAGAATCACTAACTCAAAAAGTTGGTGGTACAGTAAAAGAAGGTTTCAAGCAAATAGAGCATGAAGTACCACTTCAAAGTTTACAAGACGTATTTTCATATGAAGAACTTAGAGAATTTGATGATAGAGTTAGAAAACAATTAAAAGACAATGGTCAAAATTTAAAATATGTGGTCGAAACAAAAATTGATGGTCTATCTATGGCCATTGAATACAAGCAAGGTAAATTTGTTAGAGCTGCAACAAGAGGCAATGGATTAATTGGGGAAGATGTTTCTAACAATGCTAAAACAATAAAATCTATTCCAAAAGAACTTACTGAACCTATTGATGTCATAGTAAGAGGAGAAGTATTTATTGGCTCAAAAGAATTCGAAAAATTAAATGAAGAAAGAGAAGTTCTTGGTCAAACTTTATTTGCAAATGCCAGAAATGCAGCTGCTGGGTCTTTAAGACAATTAGATTCAAAAATCACTGCTACTAGACCATTAGATATATATATTTTCAATATTCAAAAATTAGAAAACGATACATTTAATTCACATTATGAACAATTACAATACTTAGATAAATTAGGTTTTAATGTAAATCCAGTAAAAATATATTGTAACAACATAGGCGAAGCCATTGATGCTATTACTAAAATAGGAGAAGAAAGAGAAAAGCTTTCTTTTGGAATTGATGGAGCTGTTATAAAAGTTGATAATTTAGATTACAGAGAAGAGCTTGGAACTACTTTTAAAACTCCAAGATGGGCGATTGCATACAAATATCCACCAGAGCAAAAAGAAACTTTATTAAAAGATATTATTTGTCAAGTTGGAAGAACTGGAGCAATTACACCAATGGCTATATTAGAGCCTGTAAAGGTAGCTGGTTCTACAATTTCTAAAACAACTCTGCACAATGAAGATTTTATTATAGAAAAAGATTTAAAAATTGGTGATAAAGTAATTATTCAAAAAGCAGGAGATGTAATTCCTGAAGTTGTAGAGGTTGTTAAAGATAAAAGAACTGGAGAAGAAAAAGAATTTGTTATGCCAAAATTTTGTCCAGTATGTGGAGCTCCAACAATAAGAGAAGAAGGAGAAGCAGTTACAAGATGTACAGGTATCGAGTGTAGTGCTAAAGCTTTAAGAAATATAGTTCATTTTGCCTCTAAAGAAGGAATGGAAATTGATGGACTTGGTTATAGTATAATTGAACAATTAATAGATAAAAAATTAATAAGTAAAATATCAGATATTTATACTTTAAAATTAGAAGATATTGCATCATTAAAAAAGAATGGTAAAAAGTTTGCTCAAAATTTAGTAGACGCAATAGAAAAAAGTAAAAGCAATGATTTATTTAAATTAATAACAGGTTTAGGAATTCGCCACATTGGAGTAAAATCTGCAAAAAATTTGGCAAAACATTTTAAAACAATGGACAATTTAATGAATGCATCTTTAGAAGAATTAAGTGTTCAAAATGATGTAGGAGAAATAACAGCTAAAAGTATTTACGAATTTTTTAGAGAAGAACAATCTATTGATTTAATTAATAAATTGAAAGAGGCTGGAGTTAATATGGAATCATTAGAAGAAGAAAGTTCTGATAATAGATTTGAAGGACAAACTTTTGTATTAACAGGAGCACTTTCAAAATATACAAGAGATGAAGCAAGTGATATAATAGAAAAATTAGGAGGAAAAATTTCTGGATCAGTATCTAAAAAAACAGCATATGTTCTAGCTGGAGAAGATGCAGGAAGTAAATTGACAAAAGCACAAAATTTAGGAGTAACAGTAATTACAGAAGAGGAATTTGAAGAAATGATAAAGTAAAAAATATAAATTTTAAAGGTTTTAAACATAGTAATTTTAAAATTTATATGTTTAAAACCTAAAATATTATGAATTAATACAAAAATTTAAATGGGAGAAAAAACATGAATTTAGAATATACATTTGAAGAACTAGAAAAAATTTTAGATGCTGGATATCAAATATATTTTACATATGTTAGAAATAGATATTTAATATATAAAACATCTGAAAACTGTTATACACAAGAATTATTATCAGATAATCCAAAAAATCCTTTAGCAAGAATGCAAATGATAACACATAAACGACTTTTTGAGATATTTCCTTTTATGGAAGATTTTGAATATAAAGCTAGAGTATAAAAGATAGAACAGAAAGAGAGCGGAGTTATGGATATTGAACTAGTAAAAGAAAATGCTAATGACAAAGAAAAATTTATAGAATATGTAAAAGAAGATGGGCTATTACTAGAGTGGGCAAGTCCAGAATTACAAGATGATAAAGAATTAGTTTTAGAAGCGGTAAAATGTGATGGTGGAGCTCTAGAATTTGCAAGTGAAAGATTAAAAAATGATAAAGATATATTATTAGCTGCGGTGGAAGTAAAAGGATGGGTCTTATGCTATGCAAGTGAAGATTTAAGAGACGATAAAGATGTTGTTTTAAAAGCAGCAAGTAGAGATGGACAAGTTTTATACTATGCAAGTCAAAAACTAAGAGATGATAAAGATGTTGTTCTTGCTGCTGTAAGCAATAAAGGAATTATTCTAAAATATGCAAGTAAAAGATTAAGAGCTGATAAAGATATAGCAATAGCAACAATAAAACAAAATAAAAAAGCTTTTAGTTATATTGCAGATGAAATCAAAGATGATGAAGATATTCAAAATATAATGAATCCGCCACAGGAGTAAATAACCGAAAGGATGAGTTTATAGAAAAATTAAAAATTTTTAGGGAGAAATATAATGTATAGGATTTTTTGTGAAAGTTATAAAAATTTTATAGATTCAATGGACAAAGAGAGCTATAGAGTAAAGGTATCTGAGCCATTAAGTCTTATTGTTGATTTAGATAAATTTAAGAAAGAAAAAGATAGTAAAAGTGACTTGTATAAAAAATTATGTGATTTAGTAAATTTTATGAACAATAATATACAAAAATTTCCTAGATTAAAAGCATTTTTGTGGACTATTGAAGCAAGAGACATAAAAGGAGAAGACTTTAATGTTTCAACATTAGATGAGTTACAAGAGCAAACTAAACTTGTAAATTCTTTTTTGAAATTAGCATATTGGTACTAGAAAAGGAGACTAAATGGACTACAAACAGAAATATTTAATTCTAGATTTTGGAAAAGTACTAGCAGGGCCAGTTTCTGGTAATTGGTTTATAACACCAAGTTTTTCAAAAAATATATATGTAAAAAATTTGGTAAAAATAAATTAAATGAAATAAAAAATAAATATAATTATATAATTAATGCTGTTATAAAGACTGAAGAAAAATGTGTTGTAATATTTTAGCTATATTGCTATAATGATAATGAAGTTGATGTATATTTTGAATTTTATGTAAAAAGTTGTTAAATGGGATAAATGGAGGAAAAATATGTATAAATTATATGAGGCAGTACCCAAAAGCCAAGCAAATTTATATGGTCAAAGAGCGATAGAAGAATCGGAAAATCCTTTTTTTGATGGTCCATGTTTGTTATGTATTTCGGCTGGAGGTATACACTTTGATAAAAATGTTTTTGGAACAACAAAACAAGGAATGGAAATGGCAAGAATGAGGGTAAGAGGACATAGAAATGCTGGTTTTTGCTTAAAAGATTTTCCTATTAAATTTTTATCAATGAAATTAGATAGTAAAAGTCAAGATAGAAAAATGACAGAAGATGAGAGAATAGATACATTCGCAACTCAATATTTATTACCGTTAATCTCTAGTAATGGAACAAAAATAGATTCTACTCAGGCGATGAAAAATATGAGAAATGTTAATATTATGAGTTATTGTGATGGAACTTTAGTAGTGCAATCTATTGAAAAAAATCTACTCAATAAAATGCACGAATTAGGATATACTGATGAAGAATGTAAAAAAATTCAATCTCAAATGTGTATGTTTCCAATTGCAACAGATAGATTAACAGGTACACAAAAATCAACTTGTATTTCATTTAAAGATATAAATGATTCAGAAGTTAGTGATAATATTACTTTAGAAGAGTGCAAAAAAGTTTCGGAATCTGCAATTGGAGAAAGCGTTTTTTTATATTCAAAAAATGAAATTGCATACCTATTCAAGGGCGATGGAGAGCATAGTCTAAAAAAGTATAAACATTCAGGAAAGGCTATGTCTGCATGTTTATCAAGTGCATTAAGTAAAGCTTTAGAAAATTCTATATTAAATTCTCAGGGAGAAAGTTTTGTGCCAATAACATCTCGGACAACTTATTGCTGATTTTGGTAATATTATGAAACAAGCTTCACAAGGGATAGAATTGAAAAAATTAATAGCAGAAATAGATACAAAATTAGAATATGGAGTAGCAAGGAAAGCTTCAGAATTTGAAGCAGAATTATTAGATCAAATAGATGAAAGCTTAGATAACCAAATAAAACTACAAAATGATTTGAAATACGCGGAAAAAGAGAAAAGAAATACACAAGAAATCTTAAAAGCAACAGATAATGCAATAAATGAATTTTGTTCAGAAACGACTAGAGATAAAATTAATCTATCAAGAGGATGGCAATTTCCGGCAGAAAAAGCTAAAAAAATAGTAGAAAGTCCGAGTGATAGAGAGTTAGTTGGTAAGATGCGTAATGAAGATAAAAAAGTACACGAAGGTCTACCTGAAATAACGATGGAAAAAGTTGTTAAAAAAGCAATTAATGAAGGGACTACAGCTCAAGATGTAGCGAGAGTAGAGGCTATTGAAAAAGGACCAGAAAAACAAAATCAGAGGGAGGTAAAAGCTATAAAATGATTATTACATATGCTAGAGCCTATACAGAAGTTATAGAAATACTAAATCATTTTTCAAGAGAAGAATATTCTAAAATTCCTATTGAAAAAATAGAGTTTTATAAAAATAATATGGATAGAGAGTATAAATATTCAATTAATCCTAAAGTAGATTTATCAAAACAGAAGATATCTAAAGAAGCAAATGCAATTTTGATTTCTTTATTTAGAGATTATTTTGCAAATGAAAAGCAGAAACAAACATTAGAAAATTTATTAAGACAAAATCAACTAAAAGAAGAAAAAGAAAAGGCAGAAAAGTATAATCCAAGTAACATATTTAAGGATAAAACAGCAATAGTAGAAACAACTGAAAAATCTATTGCTATGCCAGAATATAAAGAATCAATTTTTACAAAAATCAAAAATTGGTTCAAACGGACTGGTTAATAAATCGAAGTAGGTACGGAGCAAAAAAACGCACATCGGGGACGTAAAAATGTGCGCTTTTTTTCACGTCCCCGATGTGCGCCTGATGTGCGCTTTTTTGCTTGATTTAAATTTCAATCTTAGGCTGATATCTCTCAAGCCACATATTAACCTGACACAAATAAGCCATAAGCTGAGGTCCTGTCATTAATTGCCCAAACCAAGGACGAGTAAATGCTTTACCATCAGTTTCCAAAATTTCTAAAATATACTGTCTATTCAACAAATTATTAATAGGAGCATTTTTATCATTCATTATTTTAGTAAGCATTGCTTTAACAGTAGCTAAATAAGTTGGGTTCCAAGTTTTAGGATATGGGCTCTTTTTTCTATCAACAATTTCATCTGGAAGTACGTCTTTCATAACATAACGTAGCAATCCTTTTTCTCTACCTTTTAAAGCTTTCATTTCCCATGGAATATTCCAAACATATTCAGCTAATCTATAATCACAAAATGGAACTCTAATTTCAAATCCATTATACATTGCCATTCTATCAGATCTATCCAATAATGTTTGCATAAACCAGTTAAGAGTAAGATGCGAAATTTTTCTTTTTTCTGCAGTTTCCATAGAATCTTCATCTAAAATATCAACTTCATTTAAACTTTCTTGATATCTGTAATCAATATAATTTTTCAAATTAACCTTTGAAGCAATTCCAGGATTTAGTAAACTTTGTCTTTCTTTAAGAGCAATAGACCATGGGAAGGTATTACTATTTAAAGCATCTTCTCTAAAGAACCACGGATATCCTCCAAAAATTTCATCAGCACATTCACCAGTAAGTGATACTGTAGCATGCTCTTTTACATTTTTGCAAAATAACAGTAGGGAAGAATCTACATCAGCCATACCTGGAAAATCGCGAGCAATCATAGCATCTTCTAGTGCTTTGGCAAGTTCTGGGGTGTCTAATACAACAGCGTGATGGTTTGTATTTAGCTTTTTTGTCATCAAGTTAATGTAATAGTTATCGGAATTAGGCTGAAAATCTGTTTTTACAAAATTTTTATCATTATCTACATAATCCACAGAGTAAGTATTTAGTGGTGGAAGATTATGTTTTTTACAATAATTAGCAGCATATAATGTTATTATACTAGAATCTAATCCTCCAGAAAGAAAAGTACATAATGGCACATCAGAAACTAATTGCCTATTTATACTATCTTCCAATAAAAAGCGCACTTTTTCACAGGTCTTTCCAAGGCTATCATAATGGGGCTTACTTGTAAGTTTCCAATATCTTTCTATATGTAAACCACTATCATTGAAAACAGCAAAATGAGCTGGTTTAATTTCATAAATATCTTTAAAAATTCCATTACCAGCAGTTCTACATGGCCCAATTCCAAAAAGTTCTGCAATACTTTGTTCATCTAATTTTGGCTCCACGCCAGGATATTTTAGCAAAGCTTTTATTTCAGAAGAAAAAATAATCGTGTTATTATGCAATGTATAAAATAAAGGTTTCACACCGAAGTGATCTCTTGCTAAAAATAGCTCATTATTACTGCTATCCCATATAGCAAAAGAAAAGATACCATTTAATTTTTTTACAATATCATGTTTCCAAAATATAAAACCTTTTAAAAGAACTTCAGTATCAGAATAAGAATTAAAGGTAAAACCATTTTCTTCAAGTTCAGCTTTTAGTTCTTTTGTGTTATATAATTGACCATTATATACAATTGTATAAAGATTGTTATCTTTCATAGTTGTCATAGGTTGTTTTCCACCAATAGGATCAATAACAATTAATCTTTTATGACCTAAGCAAATGTGTTCTTCATAATAATATCCATCTTCATCAGGACCTCTTTTTGTTATTGATTCATTCATATTATAGATATTTGTTTTTGAAGATATATTTTCTTTTAAATTAGCAAATCCAACAAATCCACACATAAAGTAAACCTCCATATTTTTATATAGTATTAGTATATTCGGAAAGTAGAAAAAATTTACAGAATTTTTTGTTACAGTCTAGAAATTTAAAATAGACAGTCATTCAGACTACTCTACAACAGGATAATTATGGATTTACTGAACTGTAACCAAATTTTTTTGGAGGATTAAAAAGTAAAGAATTATGTATTGACAAAACAGGAAAAAACTAGTATACTCTTAAAGTGATATTAAAACAGTCAAATTATTAGTATATATATAGATAAATACTAATCGGCAAAGGAGGGAATAATAATGGCACAACCAAAAAGAAGATGGTCAAAAGCAAGAACTCATTTAAAAAGATCAACATGGACTTTAAAAGCAAAAAATTTAGTAGAATGTTCACATTGTCATGAAATGAAACAACAACACAGAGTATGCCCAAGTTGCGGATATTACGATGGAGAAAAAGTTGTTAGCGTAAAAAGCGATAATGAAGAATAAAAAAATCAGCATGAAAAATGCTGTTTTTTTTGCTCTTGTGGAATTGAGGACGGTTGACTAAATCATTAAAGTGTTATAAAATAGTACAAAATAAAAAATGAAAGGAAAATAAAAATGTCAAAACCAGTAGTTGCAATAGTAGGAAGACCTAATGTAGGAAAATCCACTTTTTTTAATTATATAGTTGGCAAAAGAATTTCAATAGTAGAAGATACACCAGGTGTAACAAGAGATCGAATTTATGCAGATGCAAATTGGCGTGGAATGGATTTTACAGTAATAGACACAGGTGGAATAGAGCCAGAATCAGAAGATTTAATTGTAACACAAATGCGAAACCAAGCAGATATAGCAATAAGTATGGCAGATGTTATTGTTTTTGTAACAGATATAAAACAAGGAATAACAACTGCAGACAACGAAATTGCACTAATGCTTAGAAAATCTAAAAAGCCAATTATTTTAGTATGTAATAAAGCAGATAATTTTGGAAAAACATCAGACGATATATACGAATTTTATAACTTAGGATTAGGAGATCCGTATCCAGTATCATCATTAAATGCATTAGGAATAGGAGATGTATTAGATGCAATATACGATGAATTGCCAAAAAACAATGAGGTAGAAGATGAAAGCACAGTTATAAAAGTAGCTTTAATAGGAAAACCAAATGTAGGAAAATCATCTTTAGTAAATAAAATTCTAGGAGAAAACAGGGTAATTGTAAGTAATATAGCAGGAACAACAAGAGATGCAATAGATTCAGAATTTCAAAATTCATACGGAAAATATGTATTTATAGACACTGCAGGAATAAGAAGAAAAAGTAAAGTGACAGAAAATTTAGAGCGTTACAGTGTAATGAGAACTCGGGCTTGCAATAGAAAGATCAGATGTATGTATATTTATGATAGATGCAAACGAAGGCGTAACAGAGCAAGATGCCAAAATTGCAGGTGAAGCACATGAAGCCGGCAAAGGAATAATAATTGCAGTAAATAAATGGGATGAGTATGAAAAAGATAATGGAACTGTAGAAAAATACAAAAAAGAAATTTACAGTAAATTATCTTATCTATCATATGCACCAATTATATTTATTTCAGCAAAAACAGGACAAAGAGTTGAAAAGTTATATGAACTAATAAATACAGTAGCAGACCAAAATGCAATGAGAGTTTCTACAGCAGTATTAAACCAAGTATTAAATGAAGCAATTGCAATAGTACAACCACCTACAGATAAAGGAAAAAGATTAAAAATATTTTATATGACACAAGCATCAACAAAACCACCAACATTTGTAGTGTTTGTAAATGATAAACAATTATTTCATTTCTCATATGAAAGATATTTAGTAAATCAATTACGAAAAGAATTTATTTTAACAGGAACACCTATCAGAATGATAGTAAGAGAAAAAAGAGATAAAGAATAAACACATGATAAAAAATAATATATAAATATTATAAAATTAAATAAAAACATAAGAAGGAGTGAATTTTATGGCAATATATATTTTAGTTTCAATAATTGCATATGCAATAGGAAGTGTGAATTTTTCAATAATATTTAGCAAAAAATTTGCAGGATTTGATGTAAGAGAAAAAGGAAGCGGAAATGCCGGAACAACTAACATGTTAAGAAGTGTTGGAAAAGGAGCAGCAGCACTTACTTTACTTTGCGACATACTAAAAGGAATAATAGCTGTTTTAGTAGCATTTTGGATTGGAAAAATCGCAAACAATGTAAAACCAGAAATTTTAGTTCAATTAGCTGGATTTTTTGCAATAATAGGACATACATTTCCAGTGTATTTTGGTTTTAAAGGTGGAAAAGGTGTTGCAACATCACTTGGAATTTTATTATTAGCTAATTGGCAAATTGGACTAATTTGTTTAGTATTTGCACTAGTAGTAATGGCTTTTACAAGAATGGTTTCTTTAGGATCTATAATGGCAGCATTATTATTTCCAGTATTAACTATTTTCATTACAGAGCATTATATTGTTCCAGGAAATTATATTGTGTTTGGTGTAGCATTGGCAATATTAGTAATATTTAATCACAGATCAAATTTAAAAAGAATTTATCAAGGACAAGAGAATAAATTAAGTTTTAAAAAATAAAATTATAGCAACAAAAGAAAGGATGAAAGCAACATGAAAAATATAGCAATAATAGGAAGTGGAAGTTGGGGAGTTGCCCTAGCAATGCATTTGGCAAGTATAGGAAACAATGTTAAAATTTGGTCTTTTGATGAATCAGAAGCAAATTTAATTAATAATGAAAAAAAGTGTAAATTTTTACCAAATATAACAATACCAAATAATATAGTTTGCTCATTAAGCTACGAAGAAGTAATAACTGGTGCAGACCTAATATTACACGTAACACCATCAAAATTTACCAGAAATATAGTAAAAGAATATAAACAATATGTAGATGTACAAAAGCAACCAATTATAGTTTGTTCAAAAGGTCTAGAGCTATCAACATTATCAATATTAACAGATGTTGTAAAAGAAGAAATTCCAAATGCAAAAATTGGAGCTTTATCAGGACCAAGCCATGCAGAAGAAGTTTCTATTGGGGTACCAACAGTTTTAGTAAGTGCATCAGAAGACGAAGATGTTAGAAATTATGTTCAAGACATATTTATGAGTAAAAACATGAGAGTATATACATCAGATGATTTGACAGGTGTTGAATTTGGTTCAGCTCTAAAAAACATAATTGCATTTTGTGCAGGAATTGCAGTAGAGTTAAAGCTAGGAGATAATACATTTGCAGCACTTCTTACAAGAGGTCTTACGGAAATTGCTAGATTAGGTGAAAAAGTTGGAGCGAAAAAAGAAACTTTTTATGGATTAACAGGTCTAGGAGATTTAATTGTTACATGCAATAGTGAACACAGCAGAAACAGAAAAGCAGGAAGATTAATTGGTAGAGGATTATCATTAGATGAAGTAAAAAAAGAAGTTGGAATGGTAATAGAAAGTGTAGATAACATAGAAGCTGCATATAAATTAAAAGAAAAATACAATGTTGAAATGCCTATTGTAGAAGAAGTGTATAATGTACTATATAATGGAGAAAATCCAGAAGAAGCAGTTTATAAATTAATGCAAAGAGATAAAAAGCCAGAAATATAGATCAAAAGCCACGCTATGAAAAATTTAGCGTGGCTTTTGGTCTATTTTAAAAATGTATGTAATAAAGAAGATGCAAGATTACTGATACGAAGAACAGTAAGCAATCAATAACAAATTGACATAAAAAGGAAAGTATTGTAAAATTATACAAAGGGGGGATTTTATGAGGAAGAAAATTTTATTAAGAATACTTATACTAACATTATTTATGATAATCATATATGCTATACCAAAAAATATATCTAAAGCATACGAATTTGAAAGTGATTTAAAAGGTAGTACAGGTTGGTCGACCATAAACATGAGTATAAGAACAAATGCAAATGAATATTCAAAAGTTCTTGCAGCATTACCGCAAGGAAAATCTTTTCTAATATTAAGTGAACAAGGTAATTATTGGAAAATACAATATTCTGGAAAACAAGGGTATGTTAATCATAATTATTGTATGATAAATTTACCAGATGTAATGCCAAGTATAGTTTATAATATTACAAATGAAAGTGCTAGTATATATAAATCATCAGGAATAGACTTACCAAACGTTACAGGAAAACAATTATATAAAGCTGGTAAAGTTATGAATAATAAAATTGGAAAAGAAGAATATCCATGTCCAGTTTTATACTCTACAGCTAAAAAAATAGCAAATGCGCAAAAATTAGCTTTATCAGATGGATATTGTTTAAAAATTTATGATGCATATAGACCACATGAAGTAAGCAAAAATATTTATAATAGTTTATTAACTTTATATAATAGTAATTCTACAGTTAGAAATAACATTAATTATAGTACTGGTGCAAGTGGAAGGAAATATCAATGGGGAACTACTTGGTTTTTAGCAGGGGGAGTATCTTCTCATAATACAGGTGCTGCTATAGATGTAACATTATGTGATAATATAACTAAAAAAGAATGCATAATGCCAACAGCAATGCATGAACTAAGTACAAAAGCAATAAAATATTATTCTCCAAATGTTTGGAAATATGCAAGCAACTATTCTAAAGAAATGAATGAAAGTGCTAAAAAGCTAGATTCATACATGACAAAATCAGGAATGACAACATTAGCTTCAGAATGGTGGCATTTCCAAGAACAGGCTGGATACACTAGAATAAAAAATAAAACAAATGGAAAAGGATGCACTTTTTTTGTAACCGATATAGTTTCAGAATCACAAAATTCTAAAGATACTGTCTTAGATGTAAATAATGATGGTATAGTAAATATTAAAGATGCATCAGAAATATTATCTGCATATGCAAAATCTTGTGCATATGGAATTAAGGCAAATTCTAAATATGATGTTAATGGAGATGGAATAGTAAATTCGAATGATGCTTCATATGTATTATCATATTATTCAATGAACGCAGCT
Source organism: Clostridia bacterium (assembly GCA_017625035.1). Taxonomy (GTDB): domain Bacteria; phylum Bacillota; class Clostridia; order TANB77; family CAG-508; genus CAG-492. Next base: position 10,906 of record JAGALX010000012.1, on the reverse strand, counting down.
TTTAGCCAAAAGTAAAATCAGTTGCTACTAGTCAGCTTTAACAAATAATTTAATGCCTTAAATATTACAACACTTTTTAATAAAAATAGTACAAAAGTAGCCCCTCAAATGTTATACAAAAAGTTAAACATTTGAGGGGCATTTATTATATAATAGAAAATTTTTATTGGAAGTAAAGTTTAACCGTGAATATTTTCCTATTATATAAAATTCATTGCATACAATTTTTTTGAATTTTTATTAATAATAAATATTATAATCAATTTCAGGAAATATGCAATCATATTCCTCTAAGTACTCAACAAAATTTTCATCAATTTCATTGCTTTTTATTTGATTATATAATTTTGTAAATCTTCCTATATGATCTTTTATTCGTTTTTTTGCATAATCTACCATAGTTCCATTTGTTATAATAAATAGCCAATCACTACTTTGGGCAAGTAGTAATTCTCTTGCACACTGATTTAAGGCTTTTTTTAATAATATATCTTGTGTGTTAGGATATAAATGAGCAAGTTCAACCATTCTATCACCAGCAACATGAAGATGTCTATGTACATAATCATTAGTTTGATTAAGCCATACTTCACTATAACCATTAGCACCCCAGCTAGATCTACAAGGTGTAGCCATTTGCATTTTAGGATATTTATTTATATACTCGCCAGGAGTAATTAATTTAAAGTTACACTCATCATAATATATTTTTTTAAATAAAATATATAACCAGTATGGTCCTTCATACCACCAATGACCATATAATTCAGCATCATAAGGACAAAGAACAATAGGTGGATTTTCTGTATATTTACACAATTCTTCAATTTGTTTAGTACGACTGTCTAAAAAATGTCCAGCTTGTTTTTCAGCAGAATCTTTTGCCCATTGGACATTATAATAATCTTTGTTTTCTGTTTTTCCAGTTATACGATGATATTTTATACCAGTATTAACTCTGGCTCCATTTGATGCAATATAAGGTTTTATATATTCGTAATCAGCATCATATCCAATATCTCTATAAAATTCTCTGTAGTTAAAATCACCAGGATATCCATCAATAGCACTCCAAACTTGTCTAGAAGATTCTATATCACGTCCAAATGCAACAATTCCTTCTGGTGAAACAATTGGTGCAAAAGTTCCATATAATGGGGCAGGGTTAGAATATAGGATTCCATGAGATTCTGTTAAAATATATTCTATACCAAATTCTTTTAAGTATTTATCTGCCTCAGGAACATATCCACATTCAGGAAGCCAAATTCCTCTAGGTTTTTTTCCAAAATAATTTTCATAAGTTTGAACACCAACTGCAATTTGAGCTTTTACAGTTTGCTCTGTTGTATATAAAATAGGAAAATATCCGTGTGTTGCACCACATGTTATAATTTCTAAAACACCAATATCTTGAAAATGCTTAAATCCTTGAATTAAGTTACACTTATACTTTTCTTGAAAAAAATATAAATCATGTGAATATCTATCAAAATAATAGTGTGCTAACGAATTAACTCTATCATCATATGTTGTTCTTTTAATTTCTTTTGAAGCAAGTTCAATATGTGCTTTTAAATACTTTATATAACGTTTTTGTAGCAATTTGTTATCTAACATATTTAAAAGTGGAGGGGTAAGAGACATTGTTATTTTAAAATCTACTTTTTCCTCAACTAATTTTTCGAAATTCATTAATAAGGGAATATATGTTTCTGATATTGCTTCGAATAACCATTGCTCTTCTAAGTAATCTTCACTTTCAGGATGGTGTACAAAAGGAAGATGTGCATGTAATACGAAACTTACGTAGCCTTGTATATTATTTTTCATTGTAAATTCTCCATTTTATTATATTTTAGAATTAGAAGATGGGTTATTAATAAATTCATCATTATATAGCTCAAATTTGTTAATAATATTTTTAAACAATGTTGAATTTGAAAAATCCTTTTCTTCTAATTCATTAGTTTTTATATTTTTAAAGTAGATTGGCTTATTAAGAGACTCTGTCAAAAATTTGTCATTTGGCATTTCAATTGTGTTTGATGATGTTATGTGAATAATATTGTTATCGATAATTGAATTATTATTAGCAATTTTTTTGCGACCAAGTTGTATATTAAATACACAATTACTAGTTGGTGTACGCAAATACCAACTGTTAGCAAAATCATCAATTTCTACTTCAAAAGAATAATTGTGTGTTTTATTATGAACTAATAGTACTGGTTTTGTTTCATTGAAGAAATTTTCCCCATATTTTTCTTTCATCATATTTCTATCAGAATCAGATATATCCCAGTAAATATATAAAGCATTAGGAGTTTGAGCTAAAACTTTTATAACAGTTTGATTATAACGATATGGTAAATCGTAATATTCAACTGGTATAGCTTTTTCATTAATATTTAAAATTGCGTCTAAATTTGAATTGGTTTCGATATCATTTGATTTACTTGAAATAGTTTTATTCGTTAATTTTGTAGATGATGTTTGTTGCTTTTTAGTTGTTTTTTCAGTAGTATTTTTTGATGATAATTTTGAAAATAAAGGCTTATTTTTTTTGTCATTAGTTTGTTTCAATTTTTTTCCTCCTTAGATTATATTAAGTTAATCATATACTATATCAAAACAAAGATAAATTCAATAGAAAAATAAAACAAAAAATAAAAAAAAGTAAAAATTTATTTACAATTAAATTAAAGTTGTATAAAATGTATAACAAAGAAAAAATTAAATTATTATTCAAATTGAATGAGTTGTAATTTTGTTATTTATAATAAAAAATACAGAAGATTAGAAAGGAGCCTGAGATAACATGAAAATTTTAATGTTAACATGGGAATATCCACCAAGAATAGTAGGAGGAATATCTCGTGTGGTACACGATTTATCACACAGATTAATTAAAGATGGGCACGATGTTACAGTTATAACATACAAAGATACAAATCTTACCGATTATGAAAACGACAAAGGTGTAAAAGTATATAGAGTAGATAACTACATGATTACAGCCAATAACTTCACCGATTGGATTATGCAATTAAATTTTAATATGATTTCAAAAGCAATAGAAATAATAAACGAAGAAGGAAAATTTGATGTTATTCATGCACATGATTGGCTTGTAACATATTGTGCAAAAACTTTAAAACAATCATATAATATTCCACTTGTATCAACAATTCACGCAACAGAGGCTGGCAGAAACAGCGGTATACATGATGATGTTCAAAGATATATAAATGACACAGAATGGCTTTTAACTTATGAGTCTACAGATGTTATAGTAAACAGTAATTATATGAAATGCGAATTACAAAGATTATTTGGATTACCATTTGAAAAAATAAATGTAATTCCAAATGGAATAAATTTAAACAACTTTAACGGAATAAGCAGAGACTACGATTTCAGAAGAAAATATGCAATGGATAATGAAAAAATAATTCTATACCTAGGAAGATTAGTATACGAAAAAGGAGTTCAAAACTTAATTTCTGCAATGCCTAAAATATTAGATAAATATCATGATTCTAAATTAGTAATTGCTGGAAGAGGTGGAATGATAGATGAACTTAAAAATCAAGTTCAATTCATGGGAATAGAAAACAAAGTGTATTTTGCAGGATATCTAGATTCAAAATCAGTACAAAGAATGTATAAATGTGCAGATATAGCAGTATTTCCAAGTACGTATGAACCATTTGGAATAGTTGCACTAGAATCTATGTTATCAGGAACACCAACAGTAGTTTCAGATGTAGGTGGATTAAACGAAATAATAAAGCACAGAGTAGATGGAATGAAAAGTTATGCAGGAAATCCAAACTCAATTGCAGATTCAGTATTAGAGCTATTATTTAATCCACAATTATGTGATAATATTGCAAAAAATGCAAAAGCTAAAGTAAAACAACAATTTAATTGGAATAAAATAGCTCAAGATACACACTATGTTTACGAAAGAGCTATATGCCAAACAGAAGCGGAAAAACAATTAAAGCAAATAAAACAAGAAAAACAAAACAAAACATCAAAAGCTAAAAATTCAGAAAATGAAATTACAAAGTTATTAACTTTCAAAAAGAAACATGCATATGCATAAGGAGGCAAATTAGTGAACAATATTTATGATACAGCCAATAAATTGGCAAAAGAAATTAGGGAATCTACAGAATATAATGAATATAAAAAAGCAAGACAAAAAGTACTTGCAAATCCAGAGCTAAAAAGTAAAATAGAAAATTTTGAACAAATAAGATATGATGTACAAGTATTATCAATGGAAAAAGGAAAAGAAGACCCAGAAAAAATGCAAAAATTACAAGAGATGTATACTATTTTAGTAGAAAATAAAGACATTAAAGAATATTTCGATTTAGAGGTTAGATTTAATGTAATGGTTGCAGATATTAATAAAATTATAGCCGAATCTATGGAAGATATATTTAAAAATTAAAAAATGGGAAAAGTGGGAAAAGGGGACGGTTCTCTTTTCCCATTTTTGGGAAATTGGGACAGATTTAATCGGAAACGGGGACGGAGAAATTGATTCAAATTTTGGTATACAATGCACTAAGTTGTTGTCTGTAATTATTTGAATCAATTTCTCCGTTCCCTTTTCCGCCATCACCATTGGTTTATATTTTTCTCGGTAACTTTTCCTGATAGAATTTTTGATGTTTTTTTCTCATAACACTTTTAAATTTACAAAAAATGATATACAATATAGAAAATTTGTATTTTATAAGGAGAAAAGGATGAATAAAAAATGGGAATATTATAATATAAACACAAAAGAAGTAGAAGAAATATCAAACAAATATAATGTAAGCAAACTAGTAGCAACAGTAATATCAAACAAAAACTTAACAAACAGCATAGATGTATTTTTAAATCCAACAAGAAAAGACTTCTACGATCCATTTCTAATGCCAGACATGGAAATAGCAGTAAACAGAATAATAAAAGCAATAGAAAACAAAGAAAAAGTAATAATATATGGTGATTATGATGTAGATGGAATAACAAGTATTACTGTATTAAAAAAATTCCTACAAGATAGAGGGTTAATAGTAGATAGTTACATACCAAACCGATTAGACGAAGGCTATGGATTAAACAAAAATGCAATAGATAATATAGTAAAACAAAAATACACATTAATGATAACAGTAGACTGCGGAATATCGGGCTTAGAAGAAATAGATTATGCAAATAGCCTAGGATTAGAAACCGTTATAACAGATCATCATGAGCCAGCAGAAACCCTGCCAAATGCACTAGCTGTAGTTGATGCAAAAAGAAAAGACAACAAATATCCATTTAATCAACTAGCCGGAGTAGGAGTTGTTTTTAAAGTAATACAAGCAATATCTATAAAATATAATCTAGAAGAAAAAGAATTTTTAAAATATCTAGATTTAGTTTGCGTAGGAACAATATCAGATATAGTACCATTAGTAGATGAAAACCGAGTAATATCAAAATTAGGACTAAAACTAGTAGAAGTAACAAAAAATATAGGATTAAGGGCATTATTAAATGTAGCAGGATGTAAAACAATTGACTCAACTACAATATCTTTCGGAGTAGCTCCAAGAGTAAATGCCTGTGGAAGATTAGGATATGAACAAGAAGCACTAGACTTATTTTTAACAGATAATATTGTACAAGCACAAGATATAGCAAAAAGATTAAATAAATATAATAGCGAAAGACAACATAAGGAAGTTAAAATATTTAATGATGCAATACAAATGATTGAAAATGGAGAAAAAAATAAAAATTGTATAATATTAGGAAATGAAAATTGGCATCATGGTGTAATTGGAATTGTATCATCAAAAGTAACAGAAATGTATTATAAACCAAGTATATTAATATGTTTTGAAGGAGAAGAAGGAAAAGGCTCAGGTAGAAGTATTCAAGGGTTTGATTTACATGATACCTTAAGCAAATGTCCAGACCATATCGAAAGATTTGGAGGACACTCAATGGCAATAGGAATTACAGTAAAAAAATCAGAATTTGATAAATTCAAAGAAAATGTAGAAACATACTCTGAGCAAACAAATATAAAAGAATTAGTACCAATTATAAAAATAGATAAAGAAATAACAAGTGAAGATATAAATATTGAAACAATAAAAGATTTAAAAGCATTAGAGCCATATGGTGAAGCCAATAAAATGCCAATATTCATATACAAAAATTTAAAAATTGACTCAATAAGAGCATTATCAGAAGGAAAACATATAAAATTAACATTAAGAGATAAAAATATTATAATAGATGCAATAGGTTTCAACATGGGAAAATTAGTAGATGAATATTTATTAGGAGATAAAATAGACATAGTAGGTTCATTAGAGCTAAATAAATTTAATGGAAGAGAAAGTGTACAAATTAATTTAAAAGATATCAGAAAATCATACTAAAAGGGGGTTGTAAGTATGTCTGAGGTTAAAAACGAAACTATAGATGAGATTATAGAAATAATGAAAAAAAATAATAGAAAATCAGATATAAAACTTATAAAAAGAACATATGAATTTGCAAAAGCAAAACATGGTGATCAACTCAGAAAATCAGGAGAGCCATACATAATTCATCCACTTCAAGTAGCCTGCATTTTAGCACAAATAGGATTAGATGATAGCACAATTTGTGCAGCACTATTGCACGATATAGCAGAAGATACAGAAATTACAATAAAAGATATAGAAAAAGAATTTTCCACAGAAATTGCAGAACTAGTTGATGGAGTAACAAAACTTGGTACTTTAAAATACACAAGTGCAGAAGAGCAACAAGTAGAAAATTACAGAAAAATGTTCCTAGCTATGGGAAAAGATATAAGAGTAATTTTAATAAAATTAGCAGATAGATTACACAATATGCGAACATTAAAATATTTAAGAAGAGATAGACAAATTGCAATTTCAAAAGAAACTGCTGATTTATATGCACCACTTGCAAACAGATTAGGTATATATTCTTTAAAATGGGAACTAGAAGATCTATCTTTTAAATACTTATATCCAGACGAATACAGAGATATCGTAGAAGGAATAGACAAAAAAAGAGAAGAACGATTAAAATTTATAGACCAAGTTGTAGATCAAATAAATGATGAACTAAAAAGACAAAAAATAGATGCAGAAATAACAGGAAGAGCAAAACACTTATATAGTATATATAGAAAAATGAAAAGAGATAATAAAACATTAGACCAAATTTATGATTTATTTGCTCTTAGAATTTTAGTAAATTCAGTAAAAGATTGTTATGCAGCTCTAGGTGTTGTTCATGAGTTATATAATCCTATGCCAGGAAGATTTAAAGACTATATTTCAGTACCAAAACCAAACATGTATCAATCACTTCATACAACTTTAATAGGACCAAAAGGAACACCATTTGAAGTTCAAATTCGTACATGGGATATGCATAGAATTGCAGAATATGGTATTGCTGCTCACTGGGCATATAAAGAAGCTAATAAAAATAAAAAAACATCTGTAGTTGTTCAAGAAGATAAATTAGCATGGCTTAGAGAATCCCTAGAATGGCAAAAAGATATGCAAGATCCACAAGAGTTTTTAAAAACATTAAAAACAGAGCTATTCGAAGATGAAGTTTATGTATTTACTCCAAAGGGTCAAATAAAAGTATTACCAAGAGGTGCAACATCAATAGATTTTGCATATAGTGTTCATGCAGAAATAGGTCATCATATGACAGGGTGCAAAATAAATAGTAAAATGATGCCAATAGTTACTAAATTAAATAATGGTGATATAATAGAAATTATAACATCTGATCAAGCAAAAGGACCAAGCAGAGATTGGCTAAAATTTGTAAAAAGTTCATCTGCTAAGAATAAAATACAACAATGGTTCAAAAAGAACGAAAGAGAAGATAATATAGTTAAAGGAAAAGACTTAATAGAAAAAGAAATAAAAAGAATTGGAATGAATTATTCTACATTATTTAAAAATGAATATGTTCAAGTAGCATTAGACAGATACAAATTTAATACAACAGAAGATATGTATTCTGCTGTAGGGTTTGGTGCTATAACTTCTTCAAGAATAATTGCAAAAATTTTAGAGGCATATAAAAAAGATAATCAAGATGAAACAATAGAAAAAACAATAGAAGAGCTTGCAACACAAAGACAAAGAACTAATAAAACATCAAACAATGGAGTAATTGTAAAAGGAATTGATAATTGTTTAGTCAGATTTTCAAAATGCTGTAATCCAGTTCCTGGAGACGAAATAGTAGGATTTATAACAAGAGGAAGAGGTGTATCAATTCATAGAAAAAATTGCCAAAATATTAATGATTTAATTTCTCAAGGAGATAGAATAATTGATGTATTTTGGAGTGAACAAGATAAATCATCTTATAATGTAGAAATTCAAATTTTAGCTAATGACAGAAGTGGTTTATTAGCTGATATTATAAAAGAAATATCAAATAACAAATGCACTTTAATTGCTGTTGATTCTAAGGCTCATAAAGATAGAACTGCAGAAACTAATATCACAATAGAGGTAGAAAATTTAAATGTACTAAATACTGTTGTAAAATCTTTGAGAAAAGTGGATAGTGTTTATGAAGTAAATAGGAAGAAATAGATTTTTGCCAGATTGCCGAGAAATATACAGAATGAATGGAAAATGCGGGGATATATATTATTTAATATTCACCCAGGGCTGCATAAGAAAATGTAAATTCATCTTAGCTGTCGCGTCGATTCATTAACATTTTCTAACTTGTCGGTCCCCACCCCCAGTTCATATCAAATAATATATATCCCCGCATTTTCCATTCATTCTGTATATTTCTCTAATATGTGCTTAAAGTTAGATTAATATAAATTTGAAAGGATAATATAAAAATGATACTAAAGAGAATAAAGGTACAAACTCCATTTAACGAATTTACAAATTGTTATATAGTGGAGGATGATATATCAAAAGAAACAATAGTTATTGATCCAGGAGGAGAAGTAGATAAAGTGATGGAAATGCTAAATACATTGAAGTCAAAAGTAAAATATATTTATTTAACTCATTGCCATGGAGATCATATTGGCGGTGCTAATGAATTAAAAGAAAAAACAAAAGCAAAAATTTTAATACATAGGGATGATTGTGAGGGTCTTACAAATGACCAAATAAGTTTAGCATCATATATTGGTTTTGAAGAAGTAATTGTAAATGACTCTTCTAGAGTTGATGATAATGACTTTATTCATATTGGAAATTTAAGGTTTAAAGTAATTCATACTCCAGGTCATACAAAAGGTGGCAGTTCGTTATATTGCGAGCAAGAAAAAATGGTTTTTACAGGAGATACTATGTTTAGAGGAACTTGGGGAAGAACAGATTTGCCAACAGGTAGCCTTGAACAAATAATTTCATCAATAACAAAAAAATTGCTAACATTACCAGATGATACTATAGTATATCCAGGACACGGAAAATCTACAATGATAAAAGAGGAAAGACCAATATATGAAGAATTGAAACCAAGATTAGATTAAATTAAGAAAAAAAATGATTTTTTTTAAAATTTTATAGGTTTCTAAACGCTAAATATTAATAAAAAAGAGGTGATTTCAATTGGTAAAAATGTATAATACAGATGTTATAACTAATATAACAAATAAAGTAACAACGTATAAAAAAGGAAATTGGATTAATATGATAAATCCAACAGAGCATGAAATAGAAGATGTATGTAAAAATTTAAATATAGAGCAAGATTTTATAAGATACTCGCTCGACTTCGAAGAAAAAGCCAGGGTAGATATAGAAGATGATGGAACAGTATTATTTATAATAGATATTCCAATAATCGAAAAAGAAAATGACATAGAAGTATATACAACAATGCCAGTCGGAGTTATCTTTGTTAGAGATGAATATTTAATAACTGTTTCATTAAAAGAAAATAAAATAATAAATAAAATTGAAAAAAGTATTGGTAAAAAAGTTTCATCATATAAGAAAAGCCAATTTTTATTTCAAATATTTTACGAAAATTCATCAGCATTCTTAAACATGCTAAAAATAATAAACAAAAAAAGTGAAATTATAGAAAAAGCATTAAAGAAAAATTTAAAAAATGAAGAGCTTCTAAAAATGCTAAGCTTAGAAAAATCACTGGTATATATAACAACATCACTAAAATCAAATGAAATTGTAATGGAAAAAACTTTAAGAGGTAAAATTATAAAACTGTATGAAGAAGATGAAGATTTACTAGAAGATGCAATCGTAGAAAATAAACAGGCCATTGAAATGAGTAAAATATATAGTGATATTTTAAATGAAACAATGGATATGTATGCATCAATTATTTCAAATAACATTAATGATATTATGAAATTTTTAACATCAATAACAATTATACTAGCAATACCAACATTAGTAGCAAGCCTATGGGGAATGAATGTTAATGTACCATTCCAAACGTATAAATATGGATTTTTTGTATTAATGGGAATAGCTTTTGTTGTAACCGTGACTGTAATGGTTTGGTTAAAGAAAAGAAATATGTTAAATTAAATATATTAAACAATGGAAGAAAATTTTAAAAAAAAGAAATTTCTTCTAATGTTTGACATATAATAATAACGGTATTATAATTTATTCTGCTTATTAGAGAGTAACTAATTCATTAAGCAACATCAGATATGTGTGGGGAGACACATATCTTTTTTTGCTCAAAAAAAAGGGCACGGACGAGAGAATTCAACAATAACCAGTGTAAAGAATTAAAATATTAGAAATATAAAAGGTTATATAAACTTAAATATAAGTTATATAACCTTTTTTTGACAAAAATAAAGATATTGAAGAAAACAAACCTCAAATTT
>JAGALX010000011.1 GCA_017625035.1 Clostridia bacterium | reverse complement strand
ATTTTCAACCAGGATCATTTATTAGTCGCACCACCTGGAAGCGAAAAACATTGTCGCCTGGAATCATTTATTACTCGCGCCATCCAGAAGCGAAAAACATTTTCACACTTTTCAGTGCAATATAAATATACTATATTTTAACGAAAATGTCAATTAGTATACCATTATTAGTATATTCTATTTGTAGTTATATATTCATTTGGAGGTATGCTATTATTTATTTTACACTTGTCCATTCTTCAAGAGAATAATATTTATTAAGTTTGTAAAGTGCAGTTTCTACTGTAGAAAACATTTTAAAATCTACCTTACTGTTACTCGGCACTGAAAAACCTTCTGCATAAGCTTCTTTAATACTTGGCGTGAATATCGACGTATATATATAGCTTCCTTTTTTGTTTTTGCTTAAATTTAAATAGTTATAATCTTCTTTAAATTCACTCTTAATTTTTTTGTACTCCTCTTTTATATTCTCTACAGGTATTGAACAATTTTCCTTTTGTTCTATATAAATTCTTATCAAATTTAGTAAATGTGATACACGGCCAATTTGATTTATCATAATATTAGCTAATTCTTCATCAGTCATATTTTTATAATCCATTATTATTTCTCCTATATAAATTATTCTGCTTCTATTTGATATTTTTCCTTTACTGTTTTAAATTCATTATTTATTTCTGATGCTAAAATTTCCTTTTTTGATGCGAATGAAATTAATTGATTATATATGTCTTTGTATATAATTTTTTCAACTTCATTTGCTATTTCAACACTGTCATTGTATTCATCCATTTCGTAATCGTTATTGTTATAAATTATATCTAATATTTTATAAATATCTTCTTTACCGATATCAGTTATAGAAGTGTAATTACTACCGTCGGTTGAAAAATAACTTTTTTTATTTTCAATTTTTAAAATTTTCATAGATTTGCTTCCTTTCTTCATAAGCTTGAGTACCCGCTTCCATTACTTCCATTACAGTATCATAACTTATTATTGAATCACCGTTAGTTGTTGTTAAATTTTTACTACAGAACTCTCCAGTATATACTTTAAATCCATCTTCTTCGTTTGATGTATATATTAACTTATTAGGTTTTAACAATATTCCCAAAGAATTATTATGTGTTGTAATAAACACTGTCGTTTTTTGAGAAATATCTTTTATTATATCAATTATGTAATCCTTTATAAAAGGATTATCAAATGATGCTTCGGGTTCATCTAGTAATAAAACATCATATTGTTCAGAACTTTTAATTTCTCTTAGTAGATTATATTCAGCTCTTTCACCACCAGACAGTTCATTATTTTTTTCATTAACTACCTTTACTTTAAAGTTAATTAATGATTTATATATATCTGACTTTTGTACTCCGTCATTTAATAAATTATGAATATATATAAATGGATTATCATAATAGTTATTAAATGTGTTTGCAATAGATGGATTTCCTTTTAAACTTGTTTTTACATCTTGTGCATTCTTATATGTTATTCTTTCAATGGATAATTTAAATCTATAAACATCAAGATTATATATTTCTTTTGCTTGTTTAAGACTATTACATAATTTGTTAAATTCTGCTTTCATTATTCTATCTTTTTGAATATTAAACATATTGACTTCACTAATACTAACCATGGATGACTTTGATGTTAATTTTGGTTTTATTAGTTTGACAATTTTATCTGTTTCCTGTTTTAACTTAAATTCTAATAATTCTTTATTTCTTTGTGCTATTAATTCATTAACTAATCCTATCATATTTTCTTTTGAGATGTACTTATCAATAATTTCTTTATTATCTTTACTTTCTAGTAGTGTTACAATAGCTTCAATTACATTTTTTGTGTCACGACTATCTAAAAAAGAATACTCTTTTTCGTTAAATAGTTTAGCTTTTGAATAAGCATCTTGTAACGATTGATTAGTTGCATGTTCTTTTAGTGATTTCAAATAAGAGTCGACTTCCTTATCAGCACTATCATCGATATCTAGCATTTTATCCACTAAATCCCTTAATGGACTCAAATAATCATGAATTATTGCCTCTTGTTCTTGTTTTATAAGTTCGTTAAAACTTTTTTCTTCACTTTGTCCAGTTAATGAAAATTGTTTAACAAATTTTATGTTATTATTTTCACCTGAATTATGAATTTGATTAAGATTGTAAGTTTTTCCAGAAGATCTTTTTCCAATTACTACATTTAGTTTTGTAGAGGCTGAAGTACCATCGCTTAGAAAAGCAAATTCATCAGATTTCTTATTTTCTGACAAAAATACTTTTTCTTTATCCGATAAAGCCGTTTTTATAACTCCAAATTCCGTACTATTAATATCTAAATAAGTATATCTAACCGGGAATGTTTCGATATCGTCTTTTATTCTAACATCACTAAAGTATACTGGAACTAACGAATGAACATCTTTTTTTGTACTTTCGAATTTTTTGGCACTTTGTACCTCACCAGTTTTTATTACATTTCCAAATTTTTCTAATGTTGTTGTTTTAATAGGCGGTTCTTTTTTTACATGTGGAATTAAAATATAATTCTCGTAATTTGGAAACATAGCTATAAAATCTTCGAATGTTACTGAATCGTTTGCAGATTTTATTTTAGAATATAAACTTGAACAAGCTACATCTAATTCATCGATTTGATCTTGTGATACTATTACTAACAAATGTGAACTTTCTATATCAACTTCAACCCCAGGATATACTACACAATCTAACGTTTCATCAATTAATTTAAATTGTTCTTTATCAAAGTGATTATGATTTGTAATTGCTATTATGTCTAATTGATTAGTAGAAACATATTCTTTCATTTTTTCTAATGAAAAAACCATTGATTCTTCGTACATGCTTGATGATGTATGAATATGTAAATCTATCTTTTTCACATTTTCAGCTCCTTTCATTTTTAATTACTATTTTATCACAAAAAATGAGTATTGTTTTAATGAAAAAATATTTTTTCTTTTTTTGTGTTTCCAATTCGCATAATTTGTTTTCTATGAATCTACTTGTTTATAATAGAGTTATGGTTCTTTTGATGTTCTTTGTAAAACAAATTGCATTTAGTATATATTCTTCCATATACTTTTTATCCCTTTTGAAAAATTCTTTTGGTATTACTGTTTCTATCTTTTTTGTTAAGGATTTAAGTTTTTTAACTTTGCTTTCTCTTATTACAGGTAACAATAAAAGACTAGATTTCTCTAGTCTTGATTTTATTTATTACTTATTATTGATTGCAGCTTGTGCCACCGTCAAGTTAGAGGGGCAACTTTTTCTTGAACACAATATCAATAAGCTTTGATTAGTATTAAGTTCAGTACCGATTACATATTAATTATAGCATATTTTATTTTTTCTGTCATCACAATTTGGTGAACATTCTTTATAAATATATATCTACTTTTATTGGCTCTTTTAATCTAAGAAATTTATATTCTTTATGTTGTTCTAAAAATCTATCAATATCATCTTTTGTTATTACTATTCTTGTAAGAAAAATATCATTATCATTATCATCTATATTTTCATCATCTAAATTATCATCTTCTAATATTTCATTTAGATAATTTAACTTCCAATCAAACTTATCTTCTCTAACTACAATTCTTTTAACAAACATATCTACTACATCTTCAGAAATATAATCCGATTTATAATTTAAATTATCAATAATATTTTGTTTCAAATTTTGTAATTTTATTTTAAGTAAATCTTTAGGGATTATATCTTGAGATTTAATTTCATCATTTTTTTCACTAAATATTTTAATACATTTTTCAAACTCTTCTTTTTTTGTTAAGTAGTTTTCTTTATCAATCATATCATTTAAATACATATCTACTAATTTATCAAGTTTAGCTTTATAACTTGTTATTTTACTTTCGTTATATTTTATTTCATCGTTCGTTTCATTTAGCAAACTATCATCTTTAATAGTTTCTTCTATTAATTGATTAGCCATATCAATAATTCTTTCTTTATCATTCCATATAGTATTAAAAATTATATTTGCCATTACAATCAATTTCCATTCTTGAACAACTGATATATTACATGAATCTGCAATATCTAAACCTCGTTTAATCCTAGTTTGTGTAGAACCTATTTTTCTTTGTTTGTAGCATTGATAACAATACGATATTGTTCCGTCTGGCTGTTTATGATATTTCATTTTATTTAATTTAGAACCACAATTACATACTAATTTTTTACTCCAAACATTTTTAGGAACACCTTTACCAATATCCCTATGTTCGTTAATCTTTTGTCTTCTCTCTTTTATAATTTCTTGAACTCTATCAAAATCTTCTTTCGATACTAAAGATTCGTGTTTGCCCTCAACTATTATTTGTTCAACTTGACCTTTGTTCTTTTTTGCTTTTTGTTCTAAATAATCAGGAATATAGCTTTTTCTATATACTATAGTTCCACAATAGAAAGGATTTTGTAATATTCTTACAATATATGAACATGACCATTGTTTTAATCCAGTAGGAGTTACATACCCTCTTTCTTCTAATTTATATTTAATCGAAGTAGAACCTTCTCCTTTTAAAAATTCAGAATATATAAATTTTACAATTTCTGCTTGTTCTTCATTTACTGTTACTTCTTTTGTAAATTTATTATAATCATATCCTAATATGTTCCCATTACCATAAAATACTCCATTTTGAAAAGTAATTGTTTGTCCTGCTTTGACTCTTTGAGAAATCTTTTTGCTTTCATTTTGTGCTAATGTAGCCATAATAGTAAGTTTTAACTCACCATCATCATCATTAAATGTCCAAATATTATCTTCTGAAAAATATACTTCAACACCAATTCTTTTTAGATTTCTTGTTTCTTGAAGTGTATCAACTGTATTTCTAGCAAATCTAGAAACCTCACGAGTGATTATTAAATCAAAACATCCATTTTTGGCATCCTCTAGCATTTTCATAAAATTTTTTCTTTTTTTTGTAGAAGTTCCTGTTATACCTTCATCTATATATCTTTTATATAACTTCCACTCAGGATGTTGAGCTAAAATGTTATCATAATATTGTACTTGATTTTCAAGAGCAGATAATTGTGATTCGTGTTCTGTAGATACTCTTGCATATATTGCCACTGTCCTTTCCATTTTAACCACATCCTTTCATTCATTTAAGTCTATTTTATTTTAATTATTTTCTAATTTGGAAGTGCGATCAGCATTACTAATAAGTGATTCAAACTCTTTTTTAGTTATTTGATTTTTTTTATATAATATTTTAAATAGCATTTTTACCATAGTTAAATTTGCTTGTTCTTTTGCTTGATTATCTAATTCAAAAGGTGGATTCTTTATTTCACTATTCATTTCATATTTAAGCAATAAAAAAAATCGTATTTCTACGATTTCTATTTATTGGTTTTATTTTTATAATCATCAATTAACCTTGCAATATCATATCCACTTTTATCAGAATCAAATGTAAGCATTGTTATTCTTTCTCTAAAGTATGTTTCATTGTCATATTTTATAACAACTTCTTTAAATATATCTAGTTTTTCCTCGAATGATAATTTTTCGAATAAAGATATTAATTCTTTATCTTCGTCATCATATTCTATACCAAATACATTTCCTTCTTCCTCATAAGCATTTAACTCTTGTTTTATATTATTATGTTTACAAAAAATATTATATACCATTACATTGTATTGCAAGAATGTTGTTATATAATTTTCTGCAAATCCTATTGCTGGAAAATTAAATATATCTAATTCTTCATCCTCTACTAATTTTGGATTAACTTCATTTTTACTATTAATTTGATCGTTATTTAATAAATTAAATATATAAAGTAAAAATCTCATTTTACTTATATCCTTAATGTCATCTAATTTTTCAATTAACTCTCGAACATTTTCAGTACTATTTGTAATATACATTTTTCATCTCTCCCTCTTATATATTATTTTTTACTTCTTCAAAAATTTTATTAGTGGTTAATTCACCTATTACATTAGAAATGTTAACCCCTTCTTCTAAATTTAGTTCGTTTATCAATTCATTTACAGCAAGGAATGTAGGAAATTTTGTCGGATTATCTTCAATGCTATCTACTATTATGTTTTCGACAATTTCTAAAAACCATAACATAAAATATTTATTGATGTTTATCTCTTTCATATCATACTCCTTCCTTTGCTATTTTTAGCCCATTTAAACAACTTTATTTTTTTACACAAATATATGATTGAAAGCCGAATTTAAAATGTATGTTGTTTAAAACAGGCATATTTAATAGCATTTTCCTTCGTTCCATTTATCACTTAAAAAAAGAAATTTTGCAAGTGTTTTTTATGAAAAAAATCAATTAATTTTATTGAGACAGTTCTTGCCCTTTATCTTCCTCCATTTCAACATTTAATTCTTGTTTATCTAAATCCAATTCACTATCAATCCTTGCTTTTTCTTTTTGTAATTCTTTTATTCTATCAGCATTAGTAAATGGTTTATCTAGTTCTTCTTTAATATCTTCCAATTGTTTTTTTGTGTATGAAATTTGTTCGATTACAGTATTTATTTTACTTTCAAAACTCTTTAACATATTTTCTAATTTAATAATATTACCTATTTCATCAATGTTATTTATTTCAACTTTATATTTTCCTGAACCTTTTATCCAAACAACAGGAGTATATCTCAATTCTTCTCTAGTACCAATAATATCGAAACCACTTATTTCTCCTATTTTTGTTTCTTCTCCTGTTTTTAACAACGATAAAGATTGATAAAGTTTAGTACTTGCGTCTTTTCTTGAATTATAATATTGTTCTCTAATTACTATATTAAAGTTATCTGCAGATAAATCAACTACTTTGGTAATATCTTCTTGTAAACCTTTCAAATAACTTTCCTGATATTTTAATTGTCTAGGTAATTCTCTATTATATTTACTTTCTAATTCTATACGAGATTTATCATATCTACTTTTAGATAAATATAATTGTTTCAATTCGTTTTCTACTTTAAACTTTTCTAATATTAATGGATTCCCACTAGCAAGAGCTTTAACTTCTGCATAAGTAAGTGTATCTCTATCTAAATCTTCTGCTGTTCTTCCACTACCATTACTATTAGCCATTATTTGATTTATAAAAGTAGATTTAGTTTGAATTAATTGATAAGAGTAAGCATCAAAACTTCCTTCAGTTACATATCTATATATTTCAACTTCTTCGTTTTGATTTCCTTGTCTTAATATTCTTCCTTCTCTTTGTTCTATATCACTTGGTCTCCATGGACAATCTAAATGATGTAAAGCAATTAATTTATCTTGAACATTCATACCTGCACCCATTTTAGATGTTGAACCTATTAGTATTCGTTTAGTACCATTTCTCATATCTTCAAATAGTTTTAATTTTTGTGAATTAGTTTTAGCATTATGAATAAATTCAATTTCTTCTTCAGGTATTCCCCTTTGAATTAATTTATTCTTAATATCATCATAAACATTAAAGGTTCCATCATATTTAGGTGTAGATAAATCACAAAAAACAAGTTGTGTTAACTTGTCCTCTTTATTTTCTAACCATACTTTATAAATGTTTTCTACTGCCATATTTATTTTTGAATTAGGTAAGTCTGGCATATTTGGATCTATCATTCTTAAATCAAGTGCTGCTTTTCTTCCATCATTAGTAACCAATAACATATTATCAATTCTAGGATCACAACCATTTCTTATGATTTCACTTCGTTCTGCTAATTTATCTACATACTCTCCTAATTCATTACTTTTTGGAGCAACTATTGTTTTATAATCTCCACCTTTTAACTTTGGTACTGGTAAATCTAACATTTTTGAAGTTTTAATATCTGCAACTTCTTTAAATAATGTCATAAGTTCAGGAATATTAAAGAATTGAGCAAATCTTGCTTTTGTTCTAAAGCCGCTACCATCAGGAGCAATTTCAAAACTATTAACTACTTCTCCAAAAGTTGATGCCCATTCATCAAAATGTTCTAATCCCATTTCTCTTAATCTATCAAGTTGTAAGTACTTTTGCATAGCAAATAATTCTCCCATTGAATTTGATATAGGAGTACCAGTTGCAAATACTGCACCTTTGCCACCATTATTTTCTAATATATAACTTATTTTCATAAATAAGTCAGTTGCTTTTTTAGATTCTGAATTATTTATTCCTGCTACATTTCTTATTTTTGAAAACATGGGTAAATTTTTAAACATATGTGCTTCATCTACTATTAACTCATCTATTCCTAATTCTTCAAATGTTACTACATCATCTTTTGGACTATCTAATAAAGTTTTTAATTTTGTATCCATACTAGTTTTTATTTGTTCTAATTTTTTTACACTTAAACCTTCATTAGATTCTGCTTTTATTCTTTCTATTGCCTCTACTATTTCATCTATTTGATTTTCTATATGTCTTTTTTCATACTCTCTACTCATAGGTACTAATCCAAAACTAGAATGAGCAATCAAAACCGCATCCCATTCTCCTGTTGCAATTTTTGCCATTAATTTTTTTCGTCTAGTTTTTTCAAAATCTTTTTGAGTAGCTACCAATATATTTGCAGTGGGATATAATTTTAAAATTTCATTAGCCCATTGTCCTAATAAATGATTTGGTACTACAAACATTGGTTTACTAACTATTCCTAATCTTTTTAATTCCATAGCACTTGCAATACATTCATAAGTTTTTCCAGCACCTACTGCATGAGCAAGTAAAGTATTACCACCATATAAAACACGAGCAACTGCATCTTTTTGATGTGGACGAAGATTTATAGTTGGATTCATTCCATCAAATGTTAAATGACTTCCATCAAATTCTCTTTCTCTCATGCAATTAAATTGTTCATTATATATTTTTACAAGTCTATTTCTTCGTTCTTCATCTTTCCAAATCCACTCTTTAAACTCCTGTTTTATAAGTTCTTGTTTTTCTCTAGCATTTGCAGTTTCTACTGGATTTACTATTCTTCTTTCATCTTCTAATTTATCATATATAGTTATACTTTGAAGATTTAATGTGTTCTTTATTATTGATAAAGCATCGGCTCTATCAGTTCCCCAAGTATTAGTATTTTTAACACCATATCCATATAAACCACTTGCTTGAAACAACCAACTATTTATTTCTTTTGCATATTTTATTTTTAAATGACTTTGATTCCATCTTGGTATATCTAAAAGTTCTACACAAAACTGATGATATACATCTTCTGGTATCCAGGTACTACCTAACTTTACACTTATCTCATCATATTCAAGTGGTATAGGTTGTACTTTTTCCAATGCTTCAATATTTTTATCATACTTATTATCTATATTAACTGATTTAACATAATTAAGTTTTTGTTTTACATTACCACTTAAATATTCACTTGCAATTACCCAACCATTATTAAAGTCATGTATCTTTGAAGGATCTTGATATATTAGTGTATCTAATTCTTCAATTATTTCTTCATCAGTTTTATTGTAAATTGTTTTCATATATTCAATATCTACACAACCACGATTATTTAAAGAATATCTCAAAGCAGTTTCTGCATTATCAGCATTTGATACTTCTTTACTTTTTCTTATTGTTCTTTTAGTAAATACATCACCTTTTTCATATATAGGTTTTTCATTTTCTTCATCTCTACTAACTTTATTTTCAATAGATGTAAGTAAATAATAATCAGGATCATTATCAAATGCTCTTGCATTAACACTATCATTTATATAACCATATTTTTTTATAAATTCATCATATTCTTTTTTTAATTCATTTTGAGCTAATAATAGTTCTTCATCAGTTCCATCTTGTAATTGAATATCAAATACTTTTCTTAAAGCATTTTTTACTTTACATAAACCAATAATTCTCTTTGCTACCATTCCTTCTTGAATTTCATAAGGTACTAAATTAGAATCTTGTCTTTGATATATAATATCTTTATTATTTTTATTAACTATAACAAAAGCATTATTTTTAACATTGTCATCAGCTTCTAATATTTCATACTCACTATTATTATCATTAACTTCATAAGCAACTTGAGTATATATTTCACTTGGTAATTTAGATATAGCATTATTCATTAAAACATTTATATCTTCATCAATAGGATTTAAAGTATTATCAAAACCACCAAATTGTGAACTTTGTAATCCAATTTTACCAAGCATCATTTCAGGATTATCAATATAATAATTATTAATTGTTATTCCATCATCATATTCACTTGTATAAATCCAATTTTCATCACTTACATCTAGTTTTAATTCATCTCTCTTTTTTAAGAAAATAATATCTGATGTAACCTTTGTGTTAGCATTTCCTGAAAATGTATTGTTAGGTAATCTTATAGCACCTAAAAACTCTGCTCTTTTTGCTATATATTCTCTTACTCTTGTATTCTTTTTATCAAGTGTTCCATCAGTAGTTATAAAAGCAATAATTCCACCACTTCTAACTTTATCTAAAGTTTTTTGAAAGAAATACTCGTGAATTAAAAATTTATCTTTATATCTTTTATCATATATAGTATTACTACCAAAAGGAACATTACCAATAGCTACATCAAATAAATTATCATTTACTTTAGATTCTTCATAACCATTAATTTCTATTTTAGCAGTAGGATATAATTTTTTTGCTATTCTACCACTTATGCTATCGAGTTCTATACCATACAATTTACTCTTTTCAAATTCATTTGGTAATCTTCCAAAGAAATTTCCAATACCACAACTTGGTTCTAAAATATTTCCCTTTTCAAAACCAAACTTTGCTAAAGCATTATATATTCCATCTATTGCTATATTAGGAGTATAAAAAGATGACAAAGTAGAATGAGAAGCATCTTTATATTCTTTTTCAGATAATAATTCTTTTAATTGATTTCTTTCTTTTTCCCAATTATCTTTTCTTTCATCAAAAGCATCAGAAATTCCACCCCAACCTACATAACGAGATAATATATCTTGTTCTTCTTTTGTTGCATTTCTATCTTCTAATTCAAGTTGCTTTAAAAGTTCTATTGCTTTGACATTATCATCAAATCTTGATTTAGCACCAAAAGTTGTATCAACCCTATTATCACTAATATGATAATTTATTTTAGGATATTTTTCTACTACTTCTATTCCATCTTTATTATAAGAATGTTCTTCAATAACATTTGTTTCAATTCCTGAACGAGTTGGAATAATTTCTGCAGTAGTTACTTTATAATCAATTTCATTATCAGTAATAGAAGATACTTCTTTATCTATTTCTTCTAACATTTGATTATCAAGATCATTTTCATCTACTAACTTTGTACTTGGTATATTAAGGTCAAATTCTTTACTATCAAAGTTATGCCAATATATATGTATAATATTGGGACTAAATAAAATATCAAAATCTTTGTCTTTATTTAATTTATTTAAAAAATAATTATTAATAATTCCATCATTTAGTTTTATTTCATCAGTTTTATCAGTATTAAAATAACTAAAACTATTTTCTCCCATATCATCTGCTAAAGAACTTGTTAAAAGTATTGTTAAATTTCTTTTTTTACTTGAAATATGTTCCCATCTTTGAAGTTCCACCTTACGGACACTAAAAGTATTTCGATATTTTGTGTCAAAAGAATTAAAAATATCACATATTTTATTAGCTAGAGTTTCTTCTCTCGACTCAAACAATGATAATTGTTCATTATCACTATTTTTATATTGTTTGGGTTCTTTTTCCTCTACCTCTACTTTATCATCAACAAATTGTTCAACTTCTTTTTCAGTATTAAATCTCATATATAATTTTTTTGGTTTTATATATGAGTACTTACTTAATAAATTATTATAAATTCCATCTATTAAATCATAATCATAACCTGTATTTTTTTCTATAGTTTGAAGATAACCTTCTCTATCACTATTTGGCATAAATTCATTATCTTTATATTGTTGAATAATTGTATCTTTAATATTATAATGAATACGCTCTAAAGCAATTGCATTTTTCATAAAATCTTTGTAGATAATTGCGGTTTCTTTATTTACAACTTGCATACACTTTAATATATCATCTTCATCTAATTCTTTTGTATATTCAAAACTATGATCATAATTATAAATATTAAAATTTAATTTTGATAAAAAAAGTGAAGTCATTGTATTAGCAATAAACTCCACTTCATTATTATTTAAACTGAAATAATCATTATTCAATTGTGATTTTGAAATTTCATAAAATACATTATAAAAATTATCATTTATATTAATTTCTGAATCATTTAGTACTTGATATTTATCTTGATAATAACTCAATGTTTCCAAATCTATTAAATGATTATAATTCCATTGATTATATTCTTTTCCGTATGTTTGCTTTATATCAAATACATAAACCTTTTTATCATCTATAAGTATTGGTATTCCCTTACTTTTAGGTTTTATTCTTCTATCTATTTCATCATTATTCCACTCATCAAAAGTATGAAATATTTTTCCATAAGAATTATATGAATATAAATTTAAGATATTATCAACGCTATAACTATCAAGTATTTTTGACCAATAATTTAAAAATTTATTCCAATTAATTTTATTATCTAATGCATTATTTAAACTTTCATCTCTTGTTTCAATAAAATCTTCTTCAAACTTTTTATTCAAAATATTCCCCTCCTTTTATAAAGAAAAAAAGATTATCATATGATAACCTTTTATTCTAAATCCCTAAATATTTCTCCATTTATGTCTATTATTTCTTCTATTGGTATTTTTGATTTATCAGTTAATAGTATATATTTTTCTATTAGGTCAATTTTTTTAACTATTCCAATTTTTTCAATATATTTACCTCCAATTTTCTTTTTATCATATACAAAATATGTAAAAATAATTTGGGGATTAATATTAAGATTTTCTAAAATATAATTCAATTTATTATTTATGATTAACTTTAATCCATCGTCAATTTCTATTCTTTTATCCGTTAATCTAGCCGTTTCTTTTACTGCTTCATCGTATCCTGATAAGGCTGCAAAAGGTGCAAATTGTGCAGACCTAGCCATAATACTCATTTGAGGATGTCTTTTAGATACATGATGTGGTAATTTGATTATATCATCATACTTATTCATTATCCTTTATGACCTCCTATCTGACCATTTCTCTCTATTGTTGTTCCACCTTCTTCTAAATTCATCCCTTTTAGGATTGCATTTTTTCCAAATCTATTTTTTATACTTAATAAAACTTCTTGAACCTTTTTTTCTTCTTTTTCATCTTCTAGTTCTTTGATTTTTAATTTTTCTTGTTCTTCATTGTTAGAAAATAAATCAAATTGTTGTACTATTTTTTTATCTTTTACACCTTCAGGTGGAACTACATTACAAGCCACTACATTTACCCTTCTAATCAACAAATCCTTATTTATGATTTTTTCAAATAGTTTCATCATATTATCCATAATTATTTTTGATGAAGATGTATAATGATCTATGTTAATTGTACCATGTGCGTGTTTAGGTACTTCTCTACCATAATGGTCATATGTAATATCTCCATCATATTTATTTCTTATTTCTGGTATTGTTAAATTATCAATATCGTATCCAATTGTAAGCACTAATTGATTTGTTACCAAATTCTTTTTTACCAAATCTAAAGCCAGTAAATCAGCCATTTCTTTTATTATTATTTTTGCTTTTTTAAATGTATATGGGCAATGTAAAACTTGTCCAGAACTTATACTATTTCTTTCAGGTTTATATGACTTTATATCTTTAATAGTACAAGGTTCCCATCCCCATGCATGATCAATTAATAATTCTGCGTTTACACCAAATAATTTATATAATAATTCCTCATTTTCAATTGAACATCTTGCAATATCTCCCATAGTATATATACCCTTTGATTCCAATTTCTTAGTATAACCAGGTCCAACTCTCCAAAATGATGTTAAAGGTTTATGGCTCCATAATTTTTCTCTATAACTCATTTCATCAAGTTCTGCCATTCTTACACCAAATTTATCTGGTTCAGTATGTTTTGCAACTATATCCATTGCTACCTTTGCCAAATACATATTTGTTCCTATACCACCAGTAGCAGTTATACCAGTAGTTTCATAAACATCATGAATCATTTTAGTAACCAATTCTCTTGGTGTCATATTATTATATTGAAGATAGTTTGTTAAATCACAAAAAACTTCATCAATAGAATAAACATATATATCATCTGCTGATAAATATTTTAAATATACATTGTAAATTTTAGTACTATAATCCATATAATATGCCATTCTTGGTGGAGCAATTATAAAATCCAATTCTAATCTTTTATCATTTTTTAATTCGTTATCATTCACTGATTTATTTGTAAATGCTTTATAATTATTGTTTCTTTTTCTATCATAATTTACTTGCTTTACTTTTTGAATTACCTCATATAACCTTGCTCTACCACCTAAGCCATATTGTTTCATAGATGGAGTTATAGCAAGACAAACAGTCTTTTCCGTTCTACTCTCATCAGCTACAACCAAATTTGTTATTAAAGGATCCAAACCTCTTTCCTTACATTCTACAGAGGCATAAAAACTTTTCAAATCAATACACGCATATACTCTACTCATTTTATACCTCCATTCCATTATTAATTATATCACGAAAAAAGTAGTTCTTTTTATCGAACTACTCATTAAATTGTAATTTAGCGAATAGTAACTTAATTTTCTTTTTTATTAAACATATGGCGTACTTTATCTATTCGATTATTTGGTCTACGTGATTGAATAACTGGTTCACAAGTAGCAATTTGATAAT
>JAGALX010000010.1 GCA_017625035.1 Clostridia bacterium | reverse complement strand
TGGACCTCCTCAATGTGGAAAAACAATGACATTAGTTCGTTTAACACGCTTTTTAAGTGAAAATGGTTATACAATAACACCAGTACGCACATTCCGTCCAACATACGATTCTAATTATACTGATTTGTGTGATAATTTTGACACAATGATTAATCAAGATGATGCAGCCGATTCTACTAACCGAATTAGCTTTATGTTAGTGAAAGTTAGTAAAAAAGGACGTCCAATATGTCAACTACTCGAAGCTCCAGGAGAATATTATTTTAATCCTAAAGCGCCTAACGCACCATTCCCAAGATATTTTAACGCTATTAAATCAAGCAAAAATAGAAAAATTTGGACAATTATGGTAGAACCCGATTGGGCAAACGAAGAAGATCGTAAAAACTATGTAACCAGAATAAAATATCTAAAGAAACAAATGGCAACAAAAGATAAAACTATTGTTGTTTATAATAAAATAGACAAAACAGACTTTTTAATTGATAATAGTGGTAATGCTCAAATGGGTGCTGCAACAAAAAACATTAAAGATTTATATCCTGGTATATTTGAAGCATTTAGAAATACTCAACCTATTTTAAGTTGGTTTACACCATATAGTTGTAATTTTACTGTTTTTCAAACAGGCGATTATACAAAAACAGATGCAGGAACAAAAGTCTTCCAACAAGGAGCAGATGTCTTCCCTCGTAAATTATGGAATATTATCATGAAACACGTAAGAGGTTAATATTATGGATGTAGAAATTTTAATACATGGAGTTCCTAACGGACACGATTATTTTGGTCTAAAGGAAGAACAAAATACTGCGGGAACATTCTATATTAGTTCGCAAGAATCTATTAAATTTGTTGTTGAAATCAAAAAAAATGGAAATAAACCTTATGTCTATTATTCTTATCTCCGATATAAAGGAGTTGTAGGTGCAGAAGGCCGTTCTGGCTCATATTTTGGTTTGACATTGCGTATCGATGAATATTATACCGATATTTTGCATATATATAACATACTCGATATTGCGTTTAAACGATATGTTTTAGGTTCATTATTAACATTATCTAGTGAAACATATAAATACATTACACCTGATTTCAAATCAAAAAAAGAAGAAATAGAACAACTTCAACAAGGATTAATTCAATTAATAAAATCTACTTGTTTAGCATCTAAATTTCTTAAAATAGATAATAGCTTTATTAATCCAATTTCAAATGCTCCAATTTGTAATATTGTAGATATTACAGATGGAATAATATTATCTACTCTTAAAAAGCATTCAAAAGTAGTTCTTTCTCCAGATTATAAATCGAATTTGGAAAAAGAATATGAGAAAAAAATGCAAGATGTAGAAAATAGAGGTAATAGTCTTGTAGCTGAGCGAGATAAAAAAATATTAGAAAGAGAGACAACAATATCCTCATTAGACTCTACGATCAAAGCAAAAGATTCTAAAATAGCAGTATTAGAACAAGAGATTAAACAAAAAAATCAAGAGTTGTCACAACATAAACAAAAAGGTGATATAGCACAATTAATAGAGAAAGTAAAAGATCCTATTTTTAAATTATCAGAATATTTTCGTGTTAAAGAAGATATTCATAAGCCAAAAACAAATTATTATGGTAAGAAAAATTTTATAATAGGAATAATAAATGGGGTTCTCACTGTGCTTGTGCTTACTTCTATTCTTTTGTTTCATTTTGTTCAATTCCCTACTATTGGTAAACCTAGTAAAAAGAACGATGAATTGATGAAATTAAAAACAGAATTGGTAAATCTTAAACAACAGATAAAAGAAAAAGATGCTATAATAGTTGATTTGCGCAAAACAAGCGAGCAAGATCAATCTCAAAAAATCAATTAAAAATTGATATTAGAGGTTTTAATGGTGAGTATTTATCAACTACAAAAAGTTATAAAGTAAGAATTAAAGAAGGAAATAATACCTATACAGGGAAAGGTTCATGGAATATTGTTAATGCAACAATTACAAAAGGAAAAGGAACTGATAATGAAATTGAAATAAGACCAACTGGCAAAGGCGAAGTGGAAATTGCATACAATGTTGGTTCTTATAAAGTTGAAAATTCTCCTCGAATAATTTCAGTAGAAGGAGCCACTTCTGGGAATCAAAGTTCTTTGGAAATTATAATATCTCCAAATGTTGAAGAAATTGAACTTGGGAAAGAATATACTTTTTCTATAAGAGGTTATGATGGACAAGGGGCGTGGAGAGTTGATGGTTTTGAGATAAAAGGCAAGACTTCAACAACAGCAACTGTTATAGCAATAAAGAGAGAAGATAACACTCCTGAAAAAGCAACTATTTCTTATACTACTGAAGGAGGTGAAAAAATAAGGAAACAATTTAAATATAAACAACAATGAAAAAAGGTGCTATTTTATTACTACTTGTAAGTATATTGTTCTCTTGTTTTTCTTGTGGTGGACGAAAAGCAAAGCCCGATCCATTATTTAGTGATTATAATTACGATGACGAAACTTATAATTATGGAGGTATCGTTGAGATTCCATTTAAGCAACATGGAGGGGTTCGTACTGTACAAGTAAAAATTAATGATTGTGCTGAATTTCCTATGATTTTTGATACGGGATGTTCAGGAGTAGCTATTTCTATATTAGAATTAGGAACTCTAGTAAAACATGGTTATATTTCAGAAGAGGATGTAATAGGAATGACTCGTGCTCAAATAGCAGATGGAAGTATTGTTGAAAATGCAGTAGTTAATTTAAAAAAACTACAAATTGGAGATTATGTATGTTACAATGTAGAAGCATCTGTATCGGATAATGAACAAGCTCCCTTGTTATTAGGCAACGGCGCACTAAAAGATGTAGAGTCATTTAATATTGATGACAAGAGAAAAGTTATAAGTCTATATCTTAAATAATTAACATGCATCGAGTTATAATTAACATATAACTCGATGCTTTATATTATGTTTTATAATGAAAGCAGAAGTTTATATTTTTGGTAATTTTACATCTGGATATTCTCA
>JAGALX010000009.1 GCA_017625035.1 Clostridia bacterium | reverse complement strand
TAACTTTTTTCAAATTATATTATGCGCCACGTTTAATTGTTCGTGCGCCAAATTTTGCAAAAATTTGTGTGCAATGGATTTTATATAATAGGAAAGTGTTCATAGTTAAAATTTACTCTTATGTTGAACTTTCCTATTATATAAAAAATGAGGAAGTAATAATAAACTTCCCCCATTTTTTGCTATTATACACTATGTTTTTCGCAATTTCAATTGTAATCGTTTTACTTTTTTCGACATTTTAATAATTAAAATATTATTTTTTCTCTAATCCATTCGTTTAATTTATCTATTGGTAATCTGACTTGTTCCATTGTATCTCTGTCACGTACTGTCACCCTATTATCTTCTAATGTATCAAAATCTACAGTTACACAGTATGGTGTTCCTATTTCGTCTTCTCTTCTATATCTTTTTCCTATACTTCCAGCTTCATCGTAGTCACACATGAATTCTTTTGATAATTGTTCATATACTTCTGTTGCTTTTTCACTTAATTTTTTAGATAACGGTAATACTGCAACTTTAAATGGTGCTAATGCTGGATGTAGATGTAGTACTGTACGTACATCTCCTTCTGCTATTTCTTGTTCTTCATAGCTGTTACATAAGAATGCGAGAGTTACCCTATCACAACCAAGTGATGGCTCTATTACATATGGTATATATTTTTCGTTTGTTTCTGGATCTAAGTATGACATATCTTGCTTTGAATGTTCCATATGTCTGCTTAAGTCATAGTCTGTTCTGTCTGCTATTCCCCATAGCTCTCCCCATCCAAATGGGAATTTGAATTCTATGTCTGTTGTTCCTTTGCTATAAAATACAAGTTCTTCAGGACTATGTTGTCTTAATCTTATATTTTCTTCGTTCATTCCTAATGATAATAACCAATTTTTACAAAAATCTTCCCAATATTTAAACCATTCTGTGTCTGTTCCTGGTTTGCAGAAAAATTCTAATTCCATTTGTTCGAACTCACGAGTTCTAAATGTAAAGTTTCCTGGTGTTATTTCGTTTCTGAATGCTTTTCCTATTTGTGCAATTCCTGTTGGTATTTTTCTTCTTGTTGTTCTCATTACATTTTTAAAGTTTACAAATATACCTTGTGCTGTTTCTGGTCTTAAATATATTTGTGATGCAGAATCTTCTGTTACCCCTTGGAATGTTTTGAACATTAAATTGAATTTTCTAATTCCTGTGAAATTGTGTTTTCCACAGTTTGGACAATCTATATGGTTGTCATCTAAAAATTTTACCATTTCTTCATCTGACCATCCATCTGCTACCAAATCTTTTCCATTTTGTGTAGCCCATTCTTCTATTAATTTGTCTGCTCTGTGTCTTGTTTTACATTCTTTACAATCTATTAATGGATCACTAAATCCTCCAACATGACCTGTTGCTACCCATGTTTCTAGGTTCATAAATATTGCTGCATCTAATCCGACATTATATTTGTTTTCTTGTACGAATTTTTTTTGCCATGCTTTTTTTACATTGTTTTTTAGCTCTGAACCTAAAGGACCATAATCCCAAGTATTTGCTAAACCTCCATAAATTTCTGATCCTGGATATATAAATCCTCTGTTTTTGCATAAACTTACTATTTTTTCCATTGAATCTACCATATAAAAAACCTCCTTTATTTTTTGGCTATATGGTTCGCTTATTTACAAAAAAACGCCCACTAGCCTATAAAAGCTAGGGACGAAATATTTTTCCGCGGTTCCACCCTAATTGATAATACTTGTGTATTATCCTCTTTTTTTAATATGCTCCAAAGTTCCACATATAATCCATATTACTAGTTTGCACCTTACACTAGCTCTCTGAAAATTGGCGTTATATTTATTCTTTTTCATCGCATTTTTTATGGTATTATTTTATCACTTTTTTTGGCTATGTCAATACTTTTTATTTTATAATTTTATTTATTGAACAAACACCTGTACTCCAGTATTTACAATGCATTCGATGTATTGTAAATTTGATTATGTAACTACTTGTTTTTATCCACAGATTGTGGATAATGTGGATAACTCTGTGAATAACTGATTTTACTAGTGTTTATCCTGCGAGTTATGCACATACTTTTCCACATGTCAAAATAAGTCGTTTTTGTGATTTATTATGTTTATTTTTTATTGTATTATAATAACTATAATAGCTACTACTTCAAATATTAGTATTAATGGAAATCCAATTTTAAATTTTAGTTTTTTTGTTTTATGGCGAAATACTGTCATTCCAAGTATTCCTCCAATTCCCCCTCCTAATAAAACCATTGTAAATAATGTTGATTCTTTAATTCTCCAAGATCCTCTTTTAGCTTTCCATTTATCAATTCCCATTGTTAAAAATGTGATTATATTTATTGCTATTAGGTATAGTATAAATGATTTTAATGAGATTAATACATCTGTATCTATATTTATCATATTTTTCACTCCTATAATTTTTTGTGCATATTTTTTCACGTCCCCAATGTGCACTTAAAAATCAAATAAACTTAATTGATTACTTTGGCTCATTCCTTCTAAACACCCTGTTACCTTTAGTACTTCAATTGCTTTATCGCCTATTTTTGCACGCAATTTCAGGTCATTGATTGACATGAATTTTCCTTCTTTTCGAGCTTCTACTAAACTTAATGCAGCTACTGTTCCAAATCCTGGTATTTTGTTAAATGGTGGTCTTATTCCATCATTTTCTACTATAAAATTGGTTGCATGAGATTTGTATAAGTCTACTGGTAAAAAGTTCAAGCCTCTTTCATAAAATTCTACTACTAGCTCTAATATTGAATATGTGTCCTGCTCAGTTTTTGATGCACTATTTCCTTTTAGCTCTATTTCTTTCATTTTATTTTTAGCTCTTTCTTTTCCATTACACATTACATCTGCATCAAATCCGTCTGCTCTGATTGTAAAATATGCTGCATAATATGCTTTTGGAATATGAACCTTGTACCACGCTATTCTGAATGCATTTGTTACATAAGCTGCTGCATGGGCTTTTGGGAACATGTATTTTATTTTTTCACATGATTTTATATACCAATCTGGAACATCATTTTCTTTCATCATAGCTTTAAATTCTTCCCATTTGGCTGGGTCTTTTAGAGCTTTTCCTTTACGAACAGTTTCCATTATTTTAAATGATGGGTTTGGTGGAACGCCTTTTTTCATTAAGTAAATCATTATATCATCACGACAACATATTGCTTGTTGAAGTGTTACTGTTCCTTCTTCTATTAAGCTTTGTGCATTTCCAAGCCATACGTCTGTACCGTGTGATAAACCTGAAATTCTTATTAACTCATCAAATGTTGTTGGTTTTGTATCTACTAGCATTCCGTCTTACGAATTTTGTACCAAATTCTGGTACTCCGTAACTACCTACTTTGCTGTGAATTTGCTCTGGTGTAACACCTAATGCATCTGTTGAACTAAATATTGACATTGTTTCTTTGTCATCTAATGGAACTTTTGTTGGATCCATTCCTGTTATATCATAAAGCATTCTTATCATTGTAGGATCGTCGTGTCCTAGTATATCTAGTTTTAATAGGTTTTGATCTATTGAGTGGTAATCGAAATGAGTTGTTATAATATCTGAATTTGGGTCATCTGCTGGATGTTGTATTGGTGTAAATTCGAATATTTCTCTCCCTTTTGGAACAACTATAATTCCTCCTGGGTGTTGTCCTGTTGTTCTTTTTATTCCTGTGCAACCTTGAGAAATTCTTACTACTTCTGGAGTATTTACTGGTATTCCTTTTTCTTCATAATATTTTTTAACATATCCAAATGCTGTTTTATCTGCAACCGTACCAACTGTTCCGGCTTTGTATGTTGTACCTTTTCCAAATATTACTTCTGTGTATTTGTGAGCTTTTGCTTGATATTCTCCTGAGAAGTTTAAGTCGATATCTGGCTCTTTATCTCCGTTGAAACCTAGGAATGTTTCGAATGGGATATCCATTCCATCTTTATCTAATCTGCTACCACATTTAGGACACATTTTATCTGGAAGATCAAATCCGTTTCCGCATCCATAATCTGTAAAATCTGAATATTTACAATTTGGACATCTGTAGTGTGGTGGCAGAGAATTAACTTCTGTAATACCTGTCATATTTGCAACAAATGATGAACCAACTGAACCTCTGGAACCTACTATGTATCCATCTTCGTTTGATTTCCAAACTAGTTTTTGAGCTATGATGTACATAACTGAGAATCCATTGCTTATAATAGATGTTAGCTCTTTATCTAATCGCTCTTTTACAAGTTCAGGTAATTCTTCTCCATATAAGCTGTGTGCTTTGTCATATGCTATTTCCTTTATAGTTTCTTCACAATTATTAATATATGGTGGACATTTTTCTGGTGATATTGGACTTATACGTTCACACATATCTGCAATTTTATTTGTGTTTGTTACAACAACTTCGTATGCTTTTTCTTCACCTAAATACGTAAATTCATCAAGCATTTCTTCTGTTGTTCTTAAGTATAGTGGTGCTTGTTCGTCGGCATCATCAAAGCCTTGTCCTGCCATTAAAATACGTCTGTATATTTCATCTTGCGGATCCATAAAGTGAACATCACATGTTGCTACTACTAGTTTATCTAATTTTTCGCCTAAGTCTACTATTTTTTTATTTATATCTTCTAGAGCTTTTGTATCTGGAACTGTTCCATTTCTTACCATGAACATATTGTTTCCGATTGGTTGAATTTCTAGGTAATCGTAATCTTTTGCAATTTCTTCGATTTCTTCATCTGATTTTCCTGCTATTATTGATCTATATAATTCTCCCGCTTCACATGCACTTCCTAATATTAAACCTTCTGAGTATTTTTTGTATAGAGATTTTAATATACGTGGCTTTTTATAAAAATAGTTTAAATGTGAATACGAAACTAACTTGTATAAATTTTTTAGTCCTACATAATTTTTAGCAAGAATTATGGCATGATAACTAGGTAATTTTTTATATTCATCTTTTTTTCTAAGTTTATCTACACATACTGTATCAAAATCTTCTATTTTTTTAGCACCTTTTTCTTTTAGCATATCTATCATTATGTTGAATACTTTTACTGTTGTATCTACATCATCTAATGCTCTATGTGCAACCTCTACTTTAATTCCTAAATTTTCTGCTATTATTCCTAGTTTGTATTTTTTGTAATCTGGGAATAGGTCTTTTGCTAGTCTTAATGTATCAACATATGTATTTTCAAGTTTTAAACCTAATTCAAAACAGTTATGTTTTAAAAATCCAACATCGAAATCTGCATTATGTGCTACTATTACAGAATCTCCTATAAAGTCTAAAGCTTTTGGTAATATTTCTGCTATTGTTGGAGAATCTTTTACCATTTCATCAGTAATATGTGTTACATCTATTACTTTTTGTGGTATTGGTTTTTCTGGATTTACAAAAGTAGAAAATGTGTCTATTACTTGTCCATTTTTTATTTTCATAATTCCAATTTCTGTTATTTTTTCTGTTCTGAAAGATATTCCTGTTGTTTCTAAATCGAGTACACAATATGTAGTATCTATATCTTGTCCTTTTGGATTTGATACATTTGATGGTTTATCTGGCACTAAATATGCTTCTACCCCATATATTACTTTCATATCTTTGTTATCATATCCTAGTAACTTATGAGCTTCTGGAAAAGATTGAACTACTCCATGGTCAGTTATTGCTATTGATTTCATTCCCCATTTCATAGCTCTTTTTATTAAGTCTTTCGCACTTGTCATTCCATCCATTTGGCTCATTTGAGTATGCATGTGAAGCTCTACTCTTTTTTCTTTACTATTATCCATTCTGATTTCTTTTTTAATGCCTGCAGTTTCGACAATAGTATTTGCTATTACTCCAAGTTCTTTTGAAAATGGATCAAATTGTGCAGTTCCTCCTATGCGAACTCCTTTTGCTTCTTTCATACGAGATTTAAATTGTTTTAATTTTTCTTCTTCGATAAATGCTTTACATGTTATAGTACTTGAACCATCATATAAATCAAATGCATATAATGTTTTTCCACTTTTTAAAACTCTTTCTTCTGTGTTTAAAATTTCGCCTTCTAGGCATATTTTTCCGCTATCTACAGAAATATCTATTACTTTTATAAATGGATCTCTTATATTTGCATTTCTACCATAAATTAAAGGTGTTATTTCTTCTGGCTCTTCTGGTAGAGGTGGCGGTGGTGGTGCATTTTTGTCATCTGGTAGTGGTGGCAACGTTTTAGCAGTAGGAGCATTTACATTTTTTATTTCGAACTCTTGATTATTGCTTTTATTTTGGGGATTTTGCTGTTTTTCAAGTTTGTTTTCTTCCATTTGTTTTGCTAATGCGTTTATGGCATCATCTTCTAGGTTTTTTGTAAATTGTCTGTATTTATCTTCTTCTTCAGCTGTGATTTCTTCTGAAAAATTTATTTTGTATTTTTGATTGTAGATATTTTCTAATGTATTTTCAAAAACTTTATTCATTCCTCTGGCAAACAGAAAATCTTTTCCGGACATATGTAGTTTGACATTTATTATATTTGATTCAACTTGTATTACACTGTTTTTTAAAATTGCTTTTGTCATTGGATATCTGTATGATAAATATTCTACTATGTTATTCCATTCGTTTTGTACATTTATTTCTGGTTGTGATTCGTATGTTACTTTTATTGTTGCACTATTCAAACTGAATCTTTTTACCAAAAATTTTTCGAATGCATGGACTTCTTTTATATTGATTGTTTTTTCTGAAATTAGGTATACTTCAAAGCAATTCGTTTTTTTATATAAGTTTACTTTTTCTATTTTTGCGTTTAGTATATTGCTGTTGCATTTAAAGTCATCGAAAATTGTTCCTATTTTTTTTAATGCTTTTTCTTCTGCCAATTTGGTTCAGCTCCTTTTGTGTGGTTTTATATTTTTGTATATTTTATATCATTTTTGGGAATAAATCTACATTTTTGGATAATAAATTAATTAGATTTTAATGGTTCATAAAACTGTAGAAAGGTAACCAAAAAAAGTTCGTATCTAAGTTTTTTTTATTTAGATACGAACTTTTTTCCACATTTATACTGCTAAATTTAATTCTTCAATTTCTTTTTTTGTTAAGCCTGTACATGTCATTATAAATTTTATATCTGCTTTTTGCTCTAACATTTTTTTAGCAATTGCTTTTTTTTCTTCTTTTCTTCCTGTAGTTCTTGCTTCTTCTCTTTCTTCATGTAATTCATACCACCTCATATATTCTGCCCATTCTTGTGCTTCTGCTATTTCTCTTACTTCATCATCTGCATTTAATAGTCTTAGCTGTCTTACTGCTTCTTCTAATTCGGCTTGTGTTCTTGCCATTTTAATCATCTCCTCTCCTTCTGGATTTATTATAAATTCTAACCATAGCTCTATTTTTCCTGCACTTTTCTTTTGTTCTTGATATTTTTCTAGCTCTATTATGTGTAGTTGTATTACATTATTAAATTCTATTTCTGTGTGTGCTTTTATTGCTAAATCTATTACTGTATGATAATCTTTTATTTTTT
>JAGALX010000058.1 GCA_017625035.1 Clostridia bacterium | reverse complement strand
TTAATATGATCATAATTATACTATATTATGTCAAACAGCAAATCCTTTACTACTTTACATTAAATTTTCTAAACAATCATTTATTTAATGTAATTTTAATATGTAAAATTGATTGTTAAATATATTATACGAGGAGGAATAAAATATGTCTACTCTACAAGAATTAATAGATTTTACAAATTGTAAAGAAGAGATAAACGAATATAAAGGTTCAGAAAAAAAGAAAACATTAATATTTAATAATCAAAAATATTTAGTAAAATTTCCGGATCCACTAAGACAAAAAAATAAAAATATATCATATATTAATAATGCATTTTCAGAATATATAGGAAGCCATATTTTTGAGATAATAGGTTTCAAAACTCAAAAAACAATATTAGGAAAGTATATGATAAATGAAAAAGAAAAAATAGTTTGTGCATGTGAGGACTTTACAACAGATACACAAATATTATACGAATTTGAAAATTTTACTAATAGTACAATGGTAGAAAAGAAAGTAGATACAGAAATAGATGATATATTAAATGTAATAAAAGAAAACAAAAATATAATAAATGTACAAGACACAATAGAAAATTTTTGGAGAATGTTTATTGTGGATAGTCTAATTGGAAATACAGACAGACATAATGGAAATTGGGGATTTATAAAAGATAAGATAAGTGGTAAAGTTTCATTTTCACCGATATTCGATTGTGGCTCTTGCTTAAATCCGTTATTAGAGGATAGCGATTTAGAAAAAATAGATGAAACAGAGCTGAAAAATTTAGCATTAAATTGCTATTCTTGCTTAAAAGAAAATGGTAAAAAAATAAATTATTTTACCTATATTTCTTCAATGAAAAATGGTGATTGTAATAGTGCTTTAAAATTTGTGCTTGAAAAAATTGATATGTCTAAAATAAATGATATGATTGATGAAATTACTTGTATTTCTGATATTAGAAAGAAGTTCTATAAAAATATTTTGAATAAGAGGTTTGAAATTTTAGAAAAAAGGAATTAAAACGTATGAAGAAAAA
Source organism: Clostridia bacterium (assembly GCA_017625035.1). GTDB lineage: Bacteria > Bacillota > Clostridia > TANB77 > CAG-508 > CAG-492. The sequence continues at coordinate 62,416 of JAGALX010000058.1, read as the reverse complement.
AATTTTTATTTTTTTTAGTATTATAATATTAATAATAGGAATTATTTTAATTGTAAAATACAATAAACAAAAAGAAAAATTAAATTATACTTTAGATAAAATAGGTGAAGTAAACTATTTTCTATTAATGCAAAATAATAAATATGGAGTAATAAACAAAACTGGAGATATAATAGTAGATCCAATATATGATGTAATAGAAATGCCAAATCCATCTAAACCAATTTTTATATGTAAAAATAATTACAATACAGAAACTGGAGACTATAATACACAAGTTTTCAATGAATCAAAAAATCAAATACTATACCAATATTACATAGTAGAAGCAATAAAATTAAATAATGTAGAAAGTAGCGGAAGTTACGAAAAAAGTGTATTAAAATATAAATCTGAAAACAAGTATGGATTAATCGATTTAAATGGTAACAAAATAACAGATGCTATTTATGAATCAATAGAAGGATTTGAATACAAAGAAGGTTTATTACTTGTAAAAAAAGAAGGCAAATATGGAATAATTAATATAAATGGAGCATCAATCATAAAAGAAAAATACGATGAAATTTTATGTGATGGATATTACACAAATGATTCAAAATATGATAAATCTGGATATATAGTTGGAACAAGAACTGATAATGGAATGAGATACGGATATATAAATTATGAAAGAAAACAACTATTAAAAAATAAATTTAACGAAATATACAGAATCACAGACAAAATAGATAATAACAACATTTATTTAGTTGCATTTGAACAAGGGAAAGCAGGCGTATATCAAAACAAGAAGAATATAATAAAAAACGAATATGAAGATATTTTATATAATGCTGAAAATGATTTACTAATATTACAAAAAAATTCAAAACAAGGTATATCAAAATTTGATGAAACATCAATTGTTCCAATAGAATATGATAATATATTTTTTGCAGGAAGTTATATAAATGCGCAAAAATTAGATAATATCGATATATACAATATAAATGGAGCAAAAGAAGAAAATCCAGAATATATAAGTAAACAAAAATTTAATAATGATAAATACGAAGTCGTATCTACATCAAATGATGAATATAAAATTATAAATAATGAAAATGGAACTGTAATAAGTGATAATTACACATATATTCAATATTTATTTAAAAATTATTTTTCTGCAACAAAAGAAAATAAAAGCGGAATTATAGATTCAGAAGGAAATGTAGTTATAGATTTTAAATATAATGTAATACAATTGATTGATGGATATAATGTGATGCAAATGATAGATGATAACAATAATGTAGAATTATTAAATAGTAATTTAGAATCTATAATTAAAGCCGAAAATATTAATATATATACATATGATAATTATTTAAAAATAAAATCTGAAAATGACATACAATATCTAGATACAAATGGAAATAAAATCGAAAATACAAATTTATTTACTAATAATAAGTTGTTTCCATTCAAAGAAAAAAATAAATGGGGTTTAAAAAATAAAGAAGATAATGTTATAGTAGAGCCTAAATACGAAATGGTAACAGAATTTAATGAATATGGATTTGCAGGAATCAAAAGTAATGGAAAATGGGGCGTAATTGATCAAGAAGCAAATATTATAAAAGAGCCAACCTATGAAATTGATCAATCCATTGAGCCAAGCTTTATAAAAGAGTATTATAAAATAGATTTAGGATATGAACAGCCATACTATACTAGTGAGTAATGGGGAAAGGAAAATAAATATGTACAATGAATTTGGAATTAAAGAAGAAGTAATAAAATTATCAGAAAAAGTAACAAAAGAACTATCACCAATATTTCAAGAGGTAGATAAAAATTGCGAACTAAATACTTTAAAAGTATTAAAAGCATTTAACAAATATAATATATCAGACATGCATTTTGGAAGCACAACAGGGTATGGATATGGAGATGTTGGAAGAGATACGATAGAAAAAGTTTTTGCAGAAGTATTAGGAGCTGAGGATAGTTTGGTAAGAGGACAATTTATTTCTGGAACTCATGCTCTAACTGTAGCTTTATTTGCCTTTTTAAGACCAAATGATACAATGCTTAGTATATGTGGAAAGCCATATGATACATTAGATGAAGTAATTGGAATAGTAGAAAATAAAAGCTCATTAAAATCATATGGTGTAAAATACGAACAAATAGATTTAATTGAAGATGATTTTGATTATGATAAAATATTACAAAGAGTAAGTAAAAATGATATAAAATTAATAGAAATACAACGTTCTAGAGGATATGCATTACGTAAAAGTATTACATTAGATAAAATGGAAAAAGTTATTAAATTAATTAGATCTGTTAACAAAAATGTAATAATAATGATAGATAATTGCTATGGTGAATTTGTTGATAAAATAGAGCCATTATCAATTGGTGCAGACGTAATAGTAGGTTCTTTAATCAAAAACTTAGGTGGAGGTATTGCACCAAATGGAGCATATATTGCAGGTAAAAAAGAGCTAGTAGAACTTGCTGCGGAAAGATTAACTGCCCCAGGTCTTGGAAAAGAAGTAGGTCCATCAATGGGAATAAATAAATACATATTACAAGGTTTATTTATGGCACCAAGTGTTGTTGCAAGTAGTTTAAAAACAGCAATTTATGCAAGCAAAATGCTAGAAGAATTAGGTTATAAACCAGTCCCAAAATTTGATGAAAAAAGATCTGATATTGTACAAACTATAGAATTTGGAGATAAAGAAAAATTAATAAAATACTGTCAAGGAATTCAAATGGGCTCTCCAGTAGATTCGAGTTCAATACCAGAACCATGGGATATGCCAGGATATACAGACCAAGTAATAATGGCTGCAGGAGCTTTTACACAAGGATCATCAATAGAGCTTTCATGTGATGCTCCAATAAGACCACCATATATAGCTTTTATGCAAGGTGGATTAACATACGAATATGGGAAATTAGGTGTGATGAAAGCAATTTCTCAAATAATTTAAGTGTTTATAAAATAAAAAGAATATATGTATTTTTAATTTATAAAAATAAAATATTACAGTTCAGTAAAACTAACATTTAGTAATGATGGTATATGGAGAATACATTTTTTATATAACAGGAAAGTTCGACATACGACTAAAAGTTAACTAATAATGCTTTCCTATTATATAAAATCCATTGCACACAAATTTTTGCAAAATTTGGCGCGCGAACAATTACACGTGGCGCATAATACAATTTGAAAAAAGTTAGAATGTTTCAAATGCGCCACTATTGTTATTGTTAATAAACGTGATTTAGAAAAAATAGGTTTTTCTGAGCTGTTACCAAAATAGATTGCATATGGGAGGAAAAAGTTGAAAGTAATAGTTGTAGGTGGAGGCCCTGCTGGAATTATGAGTGCAATTTCTGCAAAAAGAAGCGGAAATGACGTAATACTATTAGAAAAAATGGAAAGCCTTGGAAAAAAATTGTTAATTACAGGAAAAGGAAGATGCAATATAACAAGTAGTCTAGATATATCCAAATTCATTTCAAATATTCCAGGTAATGGAAAATTTTTATTTAGTGCTTTTCAAAATTTTACTAACGAAGATATAATCAATTTATTAAAAAAACACAATGTACAAGTAAAAGAAGAACGTGGAAACAGGATTTTTCCAGTAAGTGACAAATCAAAAGATGTATTAGATTCATTATATGAAGAACTAAGAGACTTAAAAGTAAACATATATACAAATTCAAAAGTTCAAAATATAATCGTAAAAGATGGAAAAGTTTCTAAGGTAGAGTATGCTTACAATAATCAAAAACATTTAATAGATGCTGATAAAGTAATTCTTGCAACAGGTGGAAAAAGCTATCCTACAACTGGTTCAACAGGAGATGGATATGAAATTGCAAAAAAATTAGGACATACTATAACAAATATAACACCATCATTAATTCCTATAGTAGCTAATGAAAATAATAGTATTGAAACAATCAATTTAAGAAAATATGAAAATTCTAAAGAATTGTGCAAAACACTACAAGGATTAAGTTTAAAAAACGTAAAAATTAAGTTTGAAGATATAGAAAAAAATAAAATTATATATGATGATTTTGGTGAAATGTTATTTACTCATTTTGGTGTATCAGGGCCTACAATCCTTAGTAGCTCAGCTCATATAATAAGATATAAAAATATATATGAGTTAATAAAAAACGGTAAAATTATATTAAAAATTGATTTAAAACCAGCTCTTGACAAAGAAAAATTAGATGCCAGAATTTTAAGAGATTTTGAAAATGAAAAAAATAAATTATTTAAAAATAGCTTAGATAATTTATTACCACAAAAATTAATAAATCCAATAATAGAATTATCTTCAATAAATCCAAATAAAAAAGTAAATGAAATATCAAAAAAAGAAAGAATGCAATTACTAAATTTACTAAAAGAATTTCCAATTACTATAAGTGGATTTAGACCAGTAGAAGAAGCAATAGTAACAGCAGGGGGAATAAATATAAAAGAAATAAATCCAAAAACTATGGAATCAAAAATTATAAATAATTTATTCTTTGCGGGAGAAATAATAGATGTTGATGCATATACAGGCGGATTCAATTTGCAAATAGCATATTCTACAGGAGTAACAGCTGGTATGAATAGCTAAATTTAAAATTTAGAATATGTTAAATAAATGCGCCACTATTGTTCTATAATAGGAGAATTTGATATATGAGTAAAAGTTAACTAAAAATATTTTTCTATTATAAAAAAATATTGCACACAATTTTTTTCAAAAATTGGCGTGAGAACAAAGAGGCGGACGATAAAATGTTATAAACAGATGTAATGTCCGCTTTTCTTCTAAAGTCATCTTAAGAAAGAAGGAACTACAAATGCATGAATTTAAAACTATTTTAGACAAATCGGTTTCAGCAGAAATTGTTGAAAAAAAATCTAGATTTATTGCAAATTTATTTTATGTAGAATCATCAGAAGAGGCCGAACAAATTATAAAACAAATAAAGAAAAAATATTATGATGCAAAACACAATTGTTTTGCATATTTAATTATAGAAAATAATCAAATAACTAAAAAATTTAGTGATGATGGAGAGCCAAGTGGAACCGCAGGAGCACCTATGCTAGAAATTCTTGAAAAAATGGGAATATACAATGTAGTAGCTGTTGTTACAAGATATTTTGGTGGAATATTACTTGGAACAGGCGGATTGGTAAGAGCATATTCAGATTCATTAAAAAAATCTTTGAATTCTGCAAATATAGTAGATAAAGAATTAGGATATGAGGTAAATGTAAAACTGGAATATTCAAATTTCGAAAAATTCAAATATTATTGTAATAAAAATAATATTAATATAATAAATTGCGCATATTCAAATATTGTTATTTGTAAAATAGAAGTAAATGATGAAGAAAAAAGTAATCTTGAACAAGAAATGGAAAGCAAAAACAATTTAAATATTATAAGTTTCGGCGTAATTCGACAAAAGCATATACTTAGATTGTCGAATGATGTCGATTAAAAGAGCACGAAACCCTATAAAATCCGCCATTTTATATTGCAAACCGGAAAAAAAGAAAGTATAATTTGGAGGTAAAAAAGATAAATTAGGAGGTTTTAGGGTGAATAAAAAAATAACAGTATTAATAGCAGATGATAATAGTGATTTTTCTGCAACTTTGGCAAGTTATGTAAAAGCCGAAGAACAATTAGAATTAATAGGAATGGCGCGCGACGGAATAGAAGCATTTGATATGATAAAAAATTTAGAACCAGACATTGTACTGTTAGATGTAATAATGCCACGTTTAGATGGGCTAGGAGTATTAGAAAAAATTAATGAAAATGGTATAACAAAAATGCCAATGTGCATAATGTTATCAGCTGTTGGTCAAGATAAAATAACTCAAAAAGCAATCAATTTAGGGGCTCAGTATTATATAGTAAAACCGTTTGAAATAGAAGTACTAATAAAAAGAATAAAAGAACTAAAATTTTTTCAACCAATACAAGTGAAAAATTCATACATAAACAGAGAAATAAAACCTGCATACATAGAAATTGCACCAGAAGATAAAAAGAATGAAGAAAACCTAGAAGCATTAGTAACTAATGTAATACACGAAATAGGTGTGCCAGCACATATAAAAGGATATCAATATTTACGCGAAGCTATAATGATGGTTGTAAATGATATTGATATAATAAATCAAATAACAAAACAATTATATCCAGATATAGCTCATAAATATCACACAACACCATCACGTGTAGAAAGAGCAATTCGTCACGCAATAGAAGTAGCGTGGCGGAAGAGGAGAACAAGGCATAGTAGAAAGTATATTTGGTTATACAGTATCAGCAGTAAAAGGTAAGCCAACAAATTCAGAATTTATAGCAATGATTGCTGATAAATTAAGATTAGAACTTAAAAGTGCATAAAAATAAAACTGCATTGCATAAATTAAAAGTTTCATATATAAATTTAAGAACAAGGTAGATAAATTTACGAATCTATCTTGTTTTTTGTAAAAAAAAAATAATTTTAATGTTACAGTTCAGTAAGAAATTTTTTATAAGCATAGCAATAAGAGGCTTTTTTTACATTTTTTGATTTTAATATATAAAATAGAAATATTTTCTTGATATTTTATGTATTGTAGTGTATTATATAATAAGTTAGAATTATGCAAAATGTAGTTATGAAAGGAGAAAAAAATGTATAATATGATAAAAAAATTACCAATAATAATTACAGTAATATTATTTTTTAGTACAATAACAATATATGCAACAGAAGCAAGTTCAAATCAAAATAGTGTAAATACTTTAACACAGGAAAGCTCAGCAACAACATTAGAAGAAATGAAACAAGAGCAATTAGGAAGTTTAGAGTATTATAAAACTAAATATGGATCTGATTCATATGGATTAGTTGCATATATTTTAAATTTAGTACAAATATATAGTATACCATTAGGAATATTAGGTGTTGCGATTTGTGCAATACTTCAATATGTAATCGGATTAAAACGATTAGACATCAGAGATAAAGGATTTAGTTCAATGATTGCAGTTATAACAATAATCATTATATGTCAAATATTACCATTAATATTTGCTATTGCTACTAAATCTACAGATTAACATAAGAAAAAGGAGTGGAAAATGAGGGTACTTTTTGCAGTTAGTAATAGTGAAAACAGCAAGGATGATATTGTAGATGTCATACTAAATGAATATCAAAAACAATATAAAAAAATAGTTTCATATAAAAGAGCTTTTTATTATGATGCAATAGTAAATGAAATTAAGCAAACAAGAGACAATCGCTATGATGTAATCGTAATAAGCGAAGATTTAGAAAAAAATATAAACGATAGTTATGAAGCTGAAGATGCAAATTTATATAAACATTTAGACGAAATTACAGATGAAGCATATAAAGAAGATGGAACAGGAATACCTATTATATTAATATGTAGTGATAGAAGGAGTGAAAGAGATCCAATAATATCACAATTATTTGTTTTAGGTATATATAATATTTTAACAGGAAAAAGAAGAACAATTCAAAATGTATGTGCATTATTAGATAAGCCGCGCAATAAAAAAAATGCAAAAATATTATATAATATAGCTCCTAAAGATTTAAAATATACTAGTAATGTAAGTAATTCTAAAATTATAAGTGATAAAGAGCTATTTAATATACTAAATTGGTTTAACAGAAATAAAGAAAAAACAGATAAATGTGTAAAAGGATTTGCAAAATTAGTAAGAGAGTATAATGAAGAACAATTACAAACAATAATAAATAAATTACCATTAAATATAAAAATAATATTAGAAGAAAATTCAAAAGAGTATATGAAAATTGCTAAAATAAGTGTAAAAGATATAACTGATGAAGAAAATAAACCTTCGGTTGTAACAAGAGATTTATCATCAGTAAAGGGAGTTATAGGTACAGATGTTATAATTCCAGGTCAAAATAATAAAAAAGGTATATTAAAAAAGCCAAATGGGAAAAACTAACAAAGAACATAAAATAAAAAAACGGAGGTATTACAAATGAAAGTGTTATTTGCAATAAGGGATGAAAATAATATTGTTGATAGTATAGTACGTAAATATCAACAAGACTACAAAAAGAAAATTATATATAAAGAAGTTAAAAACTTTACTGCAATTATAAGAGAATTACAAGAGAATAATAATTATGATAGAATTATAATTAGTGAGGATTTAGATTTAAGAATTAAACAAAATGAAAATGGAGAAAAAATATTATTAAAAAGATTAAATGATATTTCTAAAATTTCTGAAAACAATAATAAAAACACAAAAATTATCTATATATGTGAAAGTAAAAAAAATATAAGCAAATTAATAGAAATGAACATCTTTAACATAATAATAGGAAAAGAAAAAATAAAAAGGAATATTTATGATTTAATTATAAATCCTAGAGATAAAAAAAGTGCTTTAAAATATTATGAAATTGAAAATGATAGCAAGCCAACTAATACAGATACAAAAATATCTGATGAAATATTAATAAAAAACATAAATTACTTAAACAGAAAAGATTTAGCTGAAGAAAAATATATAACAAGATTCGACAATTTATGCTCTAAATTTGATAAAAAGAGCATAATAATAATAATAAAATCATTAAATGAAAACACTAGAAAAATACTTCAAAAAGGCAGTTCTAAATATAGAAAGTTCGTGGATATGCCAAAAAATGAACAATTAAAAATAAATGATGAAGCAAAAAATCAAATAAAAAAAGAAAATAATAATCAAATATCAGAAGAACTAGCAAAAAAAGCAAACAATAAGCAAGTATCAAAAGAATCAACAAAAAAATCAAACAATACGCAAGTAGCAGAAGAAATGGCAAAAAAAGCAAACAATAAGCAAGTATCAGAAAATCTAGCCAAAAAAGCAAACAATATGCAAGTAACAGAAGAATTAGCCAAAAAAGCAAACAATAAGCCGGTAACAGAAGAACTGGCAAAAAAACAAAACAATAAACAAGTATCAGAAAATTCAATAAAAGAAGAAAATAATATATTAGAAAAAACAGGAACAAAAGATGCTGTTATACCAGAAAAGAAAAGAGGAAGAGGAAGACCTCGTAAAGAAAGAGCAGAAAAAGAGGAAGAAGTTAAGGTAAAAAGAGGAAGAGGAAGGCCTCGTAAAGTTGTAGAAACTATTGAAAAAATAGAAGAACCCAAAAAAGAAATAATAGCCTCAAAAATCAATAAAAGTATTGTAGAAAATAAAGAGCAAATCGAAACTAAAGTTCATAAAAATAATAATGAACACAAAAAAGTTATAACAAAACAAAATGATGAAAATATTAATTTATCTGAAAAAAAGGAAAATCAAAAGCAACAAAAAAATACTGAAAAAACTAAACAAACTTCAGTAAATATAGATGATAAAAAAACTATACAAGCCAAAAATAACAATACTTTAAAAAATAAATTAAATACAAAAGATGAAGACGAATTAAAAAAATATAGCAAGTCAAATCTAGATGATGATGACCTTGAAGATGAAGATTTTGACTATATAAGTGAAGATTTAGATAAAAATTACAACTTAAATTTAGATGAAGAAATAACAGATAATAGCGAACTAGATTTTTATGATGAAGAATTATTAGATTTCGATGATGAAGAAGAATTCGAAGATGAAGACGAGTTTGATTTCAATGATGAAGACGAATTCGAAGATGAAGACGAGTTTGATTTCAACGATGAAGAAGAATTCGAAGATGAAGACGAGTTTGATTTCAATGATGAAAAAGAATTCGAAGATGAAGACGAGTTTGATTTCAACGATGAAGAAGAATTCGAAGATGAAGACGAGTTTGATTTCAATGATGAAGACGAATTTGAAGATGAAGACGAGTTAGATTTCAATGATGAAGAAGAATTCGAAGATGAAGACGAGTTTGATTTCAATGATGAAGAAGAATTCGAAGATGAAGATGAGCTTGATTTCAATGATGAAGAAGAATTCGAAGATGAAGACGAGTTTGATTTCACTGATGAAGACGAATTAGAAGATGAAGATGAGCTTGATTTCAATGATGAAGAAGAATTCGAAGATGAAGATGAGTTTGATTTCAACGATGAAGACGAATTCGAAGATGAAGACGAGTTAGATTTCAATGATGAAGACGAATTAGAAGATGAAGACGAGCTTGATTTCAATGATGAAGAAGAATTCGAAGATAATGACGAGTTAGATTTCAATGATGAAGACGACGACATATTAAACTTAGATTCAGAAGAAGATGATGATGATGACATATTAAATTTTGATTTAGAAGATCATGAAGACGACATATTAAACTTAGATTCAGACGAAGATGATGATGACATATTAAATCTAGATTCAGAAGAAGAAGACGATGACGACATACTAAATTTTGATTTAGAAGAAGATGATGATGACATATTAAATCTAGATTCAGAAGATGATGATGACGACCTGTTAAACTTAGATTCAGAAGAAGACGATGACGACATATTAAGTCTAGATTCAGAAGAGAAAGAAGACAACATAGTAAATCTAGATTCAGAAGAAGACGATGACGACATACTAAATTTTGATTTAGAAGAAGATGAAGACGACATATTAAACTTAGATTCAGATGATGAAGATGATGACATATTAAATCTAGATTCAGAAGAAGAAGACGATGACGACATACTAAATTTTGATTTAGAAGAAGATAAAGACGACATATTAAACTTAGATTCAGATGAAGAAGATGATGATATATTAAATTTAGATTCAGAAGAAGACGAAGACGATATATTAAATTTAGATTCAGAAGAAGACGATGATGATATATTAAGAATTGAAGATAAAACTATACCAAGCTCTACTTCAAATGACAATGTATTTAATGGAATAAAAAATAAAAACTACAATCCAAACTACAGCATATCAAAACAACTAAATGAAATAAATAATGTAGAAGATAATGCAAATGTAGATAATAAAAATGAAACTGCACAATCTAATATAAAATCGCATCAAATAAGCATAAAAGAAAATCAAAATATAGCAGCATTTGTAGGTGCACGTAGAAATGGAACATCATTTATAATAAATAATTTAGCGTTATTACTATCAGAACAAGGAATAAAGACAGCAGTATTAGATTTAACTAAAAATAAAAATTCATATTATATTTTCACAGAAAATGAGGAGCGATTAAGAACTACTGCATTTTCATGTTTTGAAAAATTAAGAAGCGGAATTTGTGATGGAATAAAAGTTAATAAAAATTTAACTGTGTATACAACTTTACCAAATTCAGATGATGAAATAGAAGATAAAGATGCAGTAATTAATACATTATTAAGTAATCATTCTTTAGTATTATTAGACTGTGATTTTGAAACTGATTTAGAATATTTTTCAATAGCCCAAGAAATATATTTAATACAAAGCTTAGATATATTAACAATACAATCATTAACATCATTTATGAAAAAATTAAAAATGAACAAAGTATTAGGTGAAGAAAAATTAAGAATATTATTGAATATGGATATACGTGTAGGAGGAATAAGTGATAAAGATTTAATTTCAGCAATGTCAGTATATAATTCTCCAGATACAACATATCAATTGAATTTATTTAACAGTGATGAAATTGAATATTTGACAATTCCATTTGAAGAAAAAAATTATGCAAAATATTTAGAAGAATTAATTAAATGTAAATTAACAATAAGAGGATATTCAAGAAATTTATTAAATAGTTTTAATAGATTGGCAAAAATGGTGTATCCAATAAATGGAATTAAAATAAAAAATCAAAACAAAAAATCAAAATAATATTAAAAGTAAGACTTTAAATGGTAGGTGATATTTGTGAACACAGGAATGTTAATCTTATTAATCATAGTAATATTACTAATTGGTGGAATTGCTATATTATTGATAAAAACTTTTAGTATGAATGAAAAAATAAAAAAATTAAAAATTACTAGTCAGAAAGTAAATTCACTAACACTTTTGCAAAATTTTATGGAAATTATAGGTAATAATCTTATTTCCTCAAGTGAAAAGATAAATAAAATTAATAATATTTTAATAGAAAAATATGAAATAAAATATTCTACAATTGTAATTTTTGATGGAGTAAAATATAAAATAGAAGCTTCAAATGTAAATAATAAACATTGGGAAACCTTTGAAAATTTACATTCACAAGATATATTTATGGAGAGCATTAAAAATGCTACTCCTAAATATATTACTGTAGATCAAGGAGAAAAATTACCTTACTTGCATATGGAATTTGAAAGAGCAAAATCAGCAATTTTTTTCCCAATGTATGCAGATAATATATGTATTGGATATTGGTTAATAGAAGGAAATCAACCTCATGAATTTGATAATATAGATACTACTATATTAGAAGTAATAAACAGCAATTTAATATCTGCAATAAGAACTATAAAAAATCAAAGAACATTAGAAAATTTAGTAAAAATTGATGAAACAACAGGACTATATACATATGAATATTTATATTCCAAAGCAATAAAAACAATTGACAAATATCCAACTTCTATAGTATCATTAGTAAAAATTATAAATTTACAACAAATTGAAGAAAAAATTAGCAAAAAAACAGCAGATGCAGTAATAAAACAAGTTACGCAATTTATAAAAACAAACTTATCTCCAGAATATTTTTGTATCAAATATAATGAAAATACATTAGCAATAGTATTTTCTGGAAGTGATGCAGATGGTGTAGGTAAATTTTTAGAAGATATAAAAAACGATATAGAAAAAATAAAAATAAAAACATTTGCTAGTTTAAACGAAAGTATGAATGGACTAGCTGTTGCTCCAAAATTAAATATTGCAATGAAAACATATTATAAACAAACTGCATTAGAAGAAATAGTAAATGTTTTAAACAAATATTTAAAACAGGCTGCTTCAAATGAAAGTGATATAACGTGTTTATAAAGGAGGTATGTTTATGATAACAGACGAAACTGTAAGTTTCCAAATTGAAAAAGAAAAAAATAATAAAACAAAAGAAATTCTTAAAAATGTGTATGAAGCTCTTCTGCAAAAAGGATATAATCCAATAAATCAAATAGTTGGATATATATTATCAGGAGATCCAACATATATTACAAGCCACAACAATGCCAGAAATTTTATAAGAGAAGTTGAAAGAGACGAATTATTAGAATGTATGGTAAAAAATTATATAGGATTAGATGAATAAATGAGAGTTTTAGGAATTGATTATGGAGATGCAAGAGTTGGAATATCTATAACAGATTCTCTAGGAATCACCGCACAAGGACTAGAAACAATTCATCATAAAGGAAATGATAAAATTGTATTAAAAAGATTAGAAGAATTAATGAACGAATACAAATTTGATACAATTGTTATAGGAATGCCAATAAATATGAATGGCACAAAAACAGAAAGGGCCGAAATAACAGAAAAATTTATACACAAAATAAAATGCAAATTTGGAAAAATAAACATAGAGTGCATTGACGAAAGATTAACAACTGTTGCAGCACATAAAACAATGAACTATTTAAATATAAATAAATATAAAAAAAGAAGTATTGTAGACACAATATCTGCAGTTTATATATTAGAAACATATTTGAAAAAAGTAAATAACTGAAAGGAGAATAAAAGTTATGAGTAAAGATTTTTTTGGTGAGGAAGAAGATTTTTTAACAGAGGAAGAAAATTTAATTGTATTAAATGATGAAGATGGAAATGAAATTAAATTCGAATTTTTAGATTTAATAGAATTAGAAAATGAAAATTATGTAGTTTTATATCCTATCGAAAATGAAGCAGAAGAAGTTGTAATTCTAAAAGTTCAAGAAACAGAAGGAGAACAAGACGAATACTTAAGTGTTGATGAAAAAACTTTGCAAGCTGTATATGCAATATTCAAAGAAAAATTTAAAGATGTATATGATTTTCAAGATTAGTAATATAAATAGCACAAAAATATTATACAAATATGTTTAATATTTTTGTGCTTTATTAGTATGTACATTGGGGATTTTGCAGGGGATACCAAGTGACGGAGAAGTTGAAGAGAACGGGGACGGAGAAATTGATTCACTTTTGAATCTTTATTTTTTTTCAAAAGTGAATCAATTTCTCCGTTCCCCCTGTACAAAAAAATCAAACATTAAAGTTCTAAAATTAAAATTCATGTAATACTTTATTGTATAGTACTTAATTTTAGGAGGAAATTTATATGGATAAGTTAAAATCTATTATGAAAGGCATAATAATTTCTTATATTATAACTATTGTTTTTATAGTATTATTTTCTTTAATTCTAGTAAAAACAAATATCAAAGAGCAATACATAAATACTGTTGTAATAATAATTTCAAGTGTAAGTATTTTAATAGGGACTTCTATTTCGACTATTAAATTAAATAAGCACGGAATTATAAATGGAATAATAATTTCAAGTATGTACATGATAATATTATATGTTTTTTCAAGTATATTAAACCAAAGCTTTTTAATAAGTATAAACACAATAATTATGTTCATTGTGGGGATAATTTTAGGAATTTTAGGTGGAATAATTGGAGTAAATATAAAATCTTAATTTTTTATAAAATATGGTTGATATTTTTAATTTTTTAATATAAAATTTAAAAATGTGGAGGGCAATGAATGATAACTTTAGATGAAATCAAAAAAAATACCGAAATTAGGCAACTTATACTAGGGTCACAAGAACAATTAAATGCACTGGGGTTTACAGAACATTCATTTAGACATATCGGAATAGTATCTCAAAGGGCAGGCGAAATATTAAAAACACTAGGATATGACAAAGAAAGGGTAGAGCTTGCAAAAATAGCAGGATACATGCACGATATAGGAAATTGTGTAAATAGGAATAATCATGCTCATAGTGGGGCAATACTGGCATATCAAATTTTAAAGGATATGGGAATGAATTGTAAAGATAGAACCGATATAATGATGGCAATTGGAAATCATGATGAACAAACCGGAACAGCTGTAAATGACATTTCAGCAGCTTTAATATTAGCAGATAAATCAGATGTTCATAGAGATAGAGTTGTAAATACAAATATAGCTAATTTTGATAAACATGATAAAGTTAATTATGCTGTTACAGATTCTAAATTTATAATTGATAAAAATGAAAGAAAAATTAAATTAGACTTAAAAATAGATACAAAAATTTCACCAGTATTAAATTATTTTGAAATATTTCTAGATAGAACTATGATGAGTAAATCAGCTGCAAAATTTTTAAATATATGGTTTGAGTTAATAATTAATGATACAAAATTATTATAATAAAGGATAAAAAGGAGGAACCAAAGTGAAAAAAAATAACACATTAAAAATTGTATTAGCAATGTTATTTGTAGTATTAGTATCCTTAGTATCATTTGTAGGTGTATACAAAGGAAAAAATTTATTAAAGGAGTATTCATTAGGAAAAGACTTTTCTGATAGAAAAGTAGTAACTTTTTCTGTAGTAGAAGAAACTGAAGAAACAACTGAGGAAGACAGCTCTGAAAATGAAACAGAGCAAACAAATACAGAAGAACAAAATGCTGAAAATGAAACAGAACAAACAACAATAGAAGGACAAAATGCTGAAAATAAAACAGAACAAACAACTGAAAATGAGGGAGAAAAAACAAGCTCACAAGAACAAACAAACGAAAATGCTCAAGCTGAAAAATCAAAACAATATAAAAATTCTAAAAATATAATAGAAAAAAGATTAGCTGCTATGGGTTCAGAAGAATATGATATCAGATTAAACGAAAATACAGGTGCATTAGTACTTGAAGTACCATCAAATATGGATTCAAGCTATTTTTCAGAAATTGTATCAAAAGGAAAAGCTCAAATATTAAATCAAAGCACAAATGATGTTATAATAGAATCTAATGGCATCAAAAATGCATCAACAAGAGTGGATTCAATAAATTATACAAAACCAGTAGTATTATTAAGTATAAAATTTACAAATGATGCAAAAAAAACATTTGAAAACATAAACACAAATTATACTGATAGCGAAGGAAACGAATCAGAAGCAACATTTGCATTTGTAATAGATGGACAAACACTATATTATGATACAGCAACAAGTTTTGTAAGCACAACTAAAAATGGATCATTAGAATTAGTTTTAGGACAAAATAATGATGAAGAACAATTAGAATCAGATTATCAATATGCATTAACATTAGTTTCTATATTAAATAATGGCGAAATTTCTACAGAATATCAATTAGATTCAATACAAATTGTATCATCAAATATTAATATAAAAAATATAATAATAATAGTTTGTGTAATTGGATTAATTATGTTAGCATATGCAATATTTAAATTCAAAACAAAAGGAATTTTACCAGTATTATCTTTAGTAGGACTCGCTGCTACAATCTTACTAGTACTAAGATATACAAATGTAAAAATAACTCTATTTACTATTTTGGGACTAGCTGTTATAGTAATATCTAATTATATATTAATATTAAAATCATTAGGTAATGATAAAACATTTAAACAAAATTTAATAGAAATGTTAAATATATTAATACCTTGCTTTATAATGGCAGTAGTTTTCTGTTGCTCGCCATACTTACAATTAGCAACAATAGGAATGACAATTTTCTGGGGAACAATTGTAATGATTATATATAATGCAATAATTACAAGGATATTATTAAATAAATAATTGTGGAAGAGGTGTAAAAAATGAAGAAAAAATTATTTTTGATAGCAATGATTATCACAATTATTGGAATAATAATTGTTGCAGTAAAAGCTTTTAATGTAAATTTAAAATATAAAGCACATAAGGCAATTAGTATTCCAATTGGTACAGAATTTAATTTACAAGATATAAAATTAATAACTGATGAAGTATTTGGAAAAGAAGAAGTTCAATTAGAAAAAGCTGGTTTATATAGTGATGCAGTAATGGTAAATGTTCAAAATGCTTCTCAAGAGCAAATTGAAAATTTAAGAAAAAAAATTAATGAAAAATATAATGTAAAACAAAATATAACTATTTCAATCGGAAAAGAATATAATGTAGAAGATATAAAAACAATTGCAAAAGAAGTATTATCAAAAGAAGATGTTAATGTACAAAAATCATCAGATGATGAAACTTATGTTGTAATAGAATCAGAAATAATAACAGAAGAAACATTAGAAAATTTAAATAATAAAATTAACGAAAAATATGAATTACAAAATACTACAGGTTCTATTGGTATATCACAAGTTATAACTGTAAATGAAATCGAAAGAGTTCGTTTAACAGATATGGCAAAACAATATATACTTTATATTGGTATTGCAACTGTTGTTATATTAGCTTATTTTGTAATAAGATTCAGAAAATTAAATGCTTCTAAAGTGTTAGTAAAAAGTATTTTATTACTAGTTTTATCAGAAGTTTTTTATATGGCGATAATTGCAATAACTAGATACCCAATAGATAAGCTTATTATTATGGCAGCTATTGCAATATATATGATAGTAGCAACTTACTTAAATAAAAATTTTATTGAACAAGCATCTCAAAAATAAAATATCAAAAAAATAAATAACGAATATAATATTATTATATTCGTTATTTTTTTTTGAAAACATTCTAGTGATATAGATTTTATAGTATATATAATTTTTTGAGAGAAGGTGATTAAAATAAGAAGATGCTGTTGTTGTAGAAGATGTTTTGATAATGATATTTCTTATAATGATATGATTAATCTTATGAATAGATATTCTGTGATATTGCTTGATGTTAGGAGTAATCAGGAGTTTAGGGAAGGTCATATGGATGGAGCTATTAATGTACCGTTATGTGATGTAAAAAAAGAAGTTCCAAAAATAATAAGTGATAAGAATAAATATATTGTTGCTTATTGTACAAGTGGAATCAGAAGTAAAAAGGCTCAGAAGATATTGAATTCTATGGGCTATAAAAATGTTTATAATTTGATAAGTGGGTTTTAGATAAAAAAATAAATTTTTAGATATTGCTTTAAAATGGGCGGGAAAGTGGCCATACCATCTGCTGACACGTTCCTGCCCTATAATGATTAAAATTTGCAAATCTAACCTTTTACATCTCCGCTGTAAATTAGAAAAATACAAAGAGCATATATTACAATCATTACAAATAATAAATCTATCTTTAAAAATCAATTTCAAAAATTTTATAAAATTATCTTCATCACATCCCAAGTGTATAAAAATCTTCGAAGGAAGTAAACTTAAAAGTGAATTTAAAATAAAATCATTAGATGAAAATGATATATCAGATAAATATATTTGAGGATTAGTTGTATTAGCAATGATATTTTTCGAATTATCTAAAAGTATCTTTGTATCATTACTATAAATTAAATGTATACATTCACTTTGCGGATTTTGAATACTAATATATTCTTGCAATAGACTCACATATTCTGCATATTCTTTTTGTAACACATAATCATTTATTATACTTTCAAGTATTAGATTAATAAAATTTTTATAATCATATAGCCTAAAATTGATAAAACCGTCTAAATTGCAAGAGGAATTTGTAGAAAAGTAATCAGTAATACTCTTTTGCAAAATATTTACTTTTTTTTCAACATTACTTTCTAAACTCATTGTTTTTAATGCAGTTTCTTGAATTTTTTTCTTTTCTTGTAAAGTAAAATAAAAAAATTCAAATGTTAATTGTTGTTGTATATAACGCTTTTCACAATAGTCAATAATGTAATTAGATAAAATATTAGAAAAAATTTTATAAAAACTTTTTTCATTATATCCTTTATAATGAATGATAAGATTATCAAAATATTTAAATTTTTTTTGTGAATAATATATTTCTGGAAAAGTTGTATTGTCTAAATAGTTCTCTATTGATTTCAATGAAGAAATATTATTACTTTTTAAACAAATGGAAATCATAAAAGCTCCTTTCTAGAATAAATATAGTATTCACAAAAAAATATTTTGATATACATATTTTATTCTGAAAAGAGCTTTTTCGAAACTTGTTTTATATTAAATTAATAAATGGAATTTTATTTTGTTTAATTGTTTGTCCATTTAAATAAGATAATTGATTAGTGTTTAAAAAGTTGAATGTAAAGCTATAACTAGACAAAGCTTGAGTTTTCAATTTGAAATTTTTATTGATTTTATTTATACCATATTTTCCATCACCAAGAATAGGATAACCAATATGTGCTAAATGAGCTCTTATTTGATGAGTTCTTCCTGTTTCTAATGTTATATCTAATAAACTAATGTTTTTTTCTTTATTAAATTTTAAAGTTTTATATGATGTAATAATTTTTTGATACCCTTGTTTTTGAATATCAGATATATATACTGTAGATTTTTTAGAATCTTTAAAAAGGTAAGATTCTAATCTTTCAGTATTTTTTTTAGGAATTCCATATACAAGGCATATATAATGTTTTTCTATGAGGTGATTTTTAAATGCATCAAGCAAAATTTGTAGGCTAGTTTTATTTCTTGCAAAAAGTATCAGTCCAGATGTATTTCTATCTAAACGGTGACAAGGCTCTACAAATGTATTAGTGTTTTCCGCAAATAATTTTTGGGCATATGTTGTAAGAGAGTTTTCGCCAGTAACTTCTATTCCTACAGGTTTGCTTAAAACAACAATATTTGTATCTTGATAAATTATTGGAATATCTAAATTTTTTTGTAACAAATTATCTGATATATATATTTTTACATCATCTCCTATTTTTAACAGACAATTTTCCGATATTCTTTTATCATTGATTCTAATATCTTTTTTACGTAGGGCTTTATAAATTGTTGAAGTAGTTAGCCCATCGAAATTATCTTGAAGAAAGTTTATCAACTTTTTATTATTATATTTTTCGTTCACTTTTAAAATCTTCATGAAATCATTATATAGAGAAATGTTACTTTTTTCAAGAAGTATTAGAAATTTATTCCAACAATATCATCCAATAGTATTGATAAAACTGCCAAAATTATGGTATTATTATAGTGCGAAAAAATAGGGAATTTATCCTAAAAATCAGGAGGAATTTACGTGGAAGATAGAAAAAAATACATCAGAAATTTTAGCATTATAGCACATATAGATCATGGAAAATCAACACTTGCAGATAGATTAATCGAAATGACAGGGGTCCTTTCAAAAAGAGAAATGGAAAGCCAAGTTTTAGATAATATGGACATAGAGCGTGAAAGAGGTATAACAATAAAATCTCAAGCTGTACGAATGTTATATAAAGCAAAAGATGGACAAGAATATGAATTAAATTTAATAGATACCCCAGGGCATGTGGACTTTAACTACGAAGTATCAAGAAGTTTAGCAGCATGTGATGGAGCAATTTTGGTAGTAGATAGTAGCCAAGGTGTAGAAGCACAAACTTTAGCAAATGTGTATTTAGCAATAGATAATAATCTAGAAATTTTACCAGTAATAAATAAAGTAGACCTTCCAAATGCAAGACCACAAGAAGTTAAAGACGAAATCGAAGAAATAATAGGAATACCAGCACAAGATGCACCATGCATATCTGCAAAATCTGGATTAAATGTAGAAGAAGTTTTAGAAAGAATAGTAACAGATATACCAGCACCAACTGGTGATGAAAATGCAAATTTAAAATGTTTAATATTCGATTCTTTATACGATAACTATAAAGGTGCAATTGCATATGTAAGAGTAAAAGATGGAACTGTAAAAGTAGGGGATGAAATACTATTAATGGCTGCTAAAAAAACATTTACAGTAACAGAAGTTGGATATTTTGAACCAGGTACATATATGCCATCTGATAAATTAGAAGCTGGAGATGTTGGATATATTGCAGCAAGCATAAAAAACTTATCAGATATTAGAGTTGGTGATACAATAACTTTAAAAGAAACTCAAGCAGCAGAGCCATTACCAGGATACAAAAAAGTAAATCCAATGGTATATTGTGGATTGTATCCAATGGATGGAGGCGATTACGAAAATTTAAAAGTAGCATTAGAAAAATTAAAATTAAATGATGCAGCATTAGAATATGAACAAGAAACATCTGCTGCATTAGGATTTGGTTTTAGATGCGGATTTTTAGGATTATTACATCTAGAAATAATAGAAGAAAGATTAGATAGAGAATTTGATTTAAGCTTAATAACAACATCACCATCAGTTATATATAAAGTACACAAAACAAATGGAGAAGTAGTAGATTTATACAATCCATCAGAGCTACCAGTACCAAACGAAATATCTTATATAGAAGAGCCATATGTAACAGCAGAAATATTAACACCAAAAGAATATGTAGGAAATATAATGGAAATCTGCCAAAATAGAAGAGGTATTTACATAGATATGAAATATCTTGACCAAAGCAGGGTTACACTAATTTACGAAATGCCATTAAATGAAATAATATATGACTTTTTTGATAATCTAAAATCAAAAACAAAAGGATACGCATCGTTCGACTATGAATTAAAAGAATACAGAAGATCAGATCTTGTAAAATTAGACATTTGGGTAAATGGCGAAAGTGTGGATGCACTATCTTTCATTGTACACAAAGATATGGCGTATGATAAAGGCAAAAAAATGGTAGAAAAATTAAAAACTGTAATACCAAGGCACTTATTTACAATTCCACTTCAAGCAGTTATTGGTGGAAAAATCATAGCAAGAGAAACAATTTCTGCAATGAGAAAAGATGTTTTAGCTAAATGTTATGGTGGAGATATTACAAGAAAGAAAA
The DNA here is from genome assembly GCA_017625035.1 of Clostridia bacterium. Lineage (GTDB taxonomy): Bacteria > Bacillota > Clostridia > TANB77 > CAG-508 > CAG-492. Next base: position 40,530 of record JAGALX010000058.1, on the reverse strand, counting down.
AATTATTAGAAAAACAAAAACGTGGAAAGAAAAAAATGCGTGAAATCGGAAATGTAGAAATACCACAAGAAGCATTCTTATCAGTATTAAAACTAGATGATGAAAATTAAATAAGTAAATTTTTTATAAATAATTTTGTAATTTAAATTACAATTATGAAAACTATCCCAGAAGTCAAAAAAATAAGCTAATAAAAAATAAATAGCAGATTTAATGAAAAATGGAGTATCTGCTAAAGGAGATAAAAGTGAAAGATAATAAAAATAATGAAAAATACCAAGACCAAATAGAAGGTCGCAATTCAGTAATAGAACTATTAGAATCCGGAAGAGATATAAATAAAATTTATATTTCAAATGGCGAAAAACACGGTTCAATAAATAAAATAATAGAACTAGCTAAAAAGCGTAAAATAATAATAACTCAAGTAGACAGAAATAAAATAAACCAAATGTCACAAACAGAAAATAATCAAGGTGTTATAGCAATAGTTCCACCTTTCGATTATTGTGATGTAGAAGATATTTTACAAGATGCTAAAAGCAAAAATGAGGATCCATTTATAATAATACTAGATGGAATAGAAGATCCTCACAATTTAGGCTCAATAATAAGAACTGCAGAAACAGCAGGAGTCCATGGAATAATAATTCCAAAAAGAAGAGCTGCATCAGTAAATAGCACAGTAAATAAAGTATCTGCAGGAGCTGTAGAGCATATGAAAATAGCAAGAGTAAATAATATTACAGAAACAATAAAATACTTAAAAGAAGAAGGTTTATGGATATGTGGAACAGATATGCATACAAATACATATTATTATAACCAAGACTTTAAAATGCCAGTTGGAATTGTAATTGGTAGCGAAGGATTTGGAATGAGCAGATTAGTAAAAGAAAATTGCGATTTTTTAGTAAAAATTCCTATGAAAGGTAAAATAACATCACTAAATGCATCTGTTTCAGCTGGAATTGTTATATACGAAGCCCTTAAACAAAGGATAAAATAAACACACTCACAAGGAGGAATAGTAAGTGAAAAAGAAAAAAATATTAATAATTATTGCAGTTTTATTAATAGTTGTAATAGGAGTATTTGTATATTTTTATAAAACAACGGATTTCTTAAAAACAAATCAGCAATTATTTTGGAAATATGCAGTACAAAATAGTGAAATTGCCGAAATTTTTAATAATGAAGAAATGGAAGAAATAAAAAACAAAAAGGTTACTAATTCATATAAATCTACAAGTAGTCTCGAAATTAAAAAAGATGATGATATATACACAATAGATGTAAATACAAACGCCAAAAATGCTAATGATATTTTCACTGTTACAGAATTTAAAAAAAATTCAAGCAATATAATAGATTTTAATCTTGTAAAAAAAAGCAATCTAGTTGGAGTAAAAATTGATGAGTTAGCAAATGGCTACATAACTTTAAAAAATACCAATTTAAAAGATTTAGCACAAAAAATAGGAATACAAGATAGACAAAAAATACCAGATAATATTAATGTAAGTACATATATGGATATATTAGATATATCGCAAGAAGATATATCATATATAACAGATAAGTATACTAAATTAATGGTATCTGGTACAAGTAGTAAAAATTATAGCAAAGGTGAATCTGTAGAAATAAAAGTAAATGATAAAATACATACAGGTACTGCATATAAAATATCTCTAACAGAAAATGAATGTAAAAAAATATTAAGTGATGTATTTTTAGAACTTTCAAAAGATAGTAGAACATTAAATTTAATTTCTTCAAAAATGAAGTTGTTAAACTTACCATCAGAATCTACAGAAATAAATACAATATCTAATAAGTTTTCAGAAATATCAAAAAATATTAACGAAATTGAAACAACAGATGATGAATTTATAGAAGTAACTGTATATGTAGAAAATTATGAATTATTGCAAACAAATATAAAAATAAAGCAAGAAAAAATTATAAAAATATTATTTGATAAAGAAAATAATAAAATAAACATAAAGCAAGATCTATTAAATCAAGGAGAAAATAATAATAAGTTTATATTATCAATATCAGATGCATTAAATAAAATATCTGAACAAGTAGAAGAAATTAACATTCAAAATGAAGTATCAGAAGATAAAACATCAGTAACAACAAAAATGGAAATTATATGTAAAGATAAACTAAATATTATATATAGCTCTAATACTAAAATAACAGATGATATTGAAATAAATGCTGATTATGATAATTCATTAAAAATTGTTTTGAATGATTTAAGTGAAACCGAATTAAAAAATTTATATAAAGCAATAGTAGAAAATGCACCGAAAATATATGAAGAAAAAAAAGTACTTATTCTAAATGAAAGTACACAATCAGCAGATAATAGTCAAGCAGGAGAAAATGTACCAATAGAATAAAATAATGTAGTAACGAATAAATGGAGGGATACAAATGAATTGGAATATTAAAGAATCATATACAAACTGGAATTCAGAAATATCTAATAAAGAAGATAAAATAAAAATAGCAAAACAAATAGCAAATAAAGTAAATAATGGAGATGTTATTGGATTTGGTTCAGGTTCTACATCATTTTTAGCAGTAAAAGAAATCGCAGAAAAAATTAAAAAAGAAAATATAAAAATTACTGCAATTCCAACATCATACGAAATAAAGCTATTATGTAACAGCTTACAAATTCCAACAGCATCATTAATTGAAAAAAAGCCTGATTGGAGTTTTGATGGTACAGATGAAATCGATGAAAATAATTGGCTAATAAAAGGCAGAGGTGCTGCAATGTTTAAAGAAAAATTAAACATTTTAAATTCTAAAAAAGTATATATATTAGCTGATCAAAGTAAATTTGTAAATAAATTGGGAGAAAAATTTAAAATACCAGTAGAGTGTTATCCAGAAACCGTAAATTATGTAAAACAAGAACTTTATAAATTAGGGGCGGCAGAATGTACATTAAGAACTGGCAAAGGAAAAGATGGCCCAATAATAACAGAAAATAATAATTTTATAATAGATGTAAAATTTGAAAATATCGATTGTAATTTAGAAAAAACACTAAAATTAATAACAGGTGTTGTAGAAACAGGTTTATTTATAGGTTATGATAATATAGAAGTAATAAAATAATATAAAATAAAAAATGAAAGGAATAATTTTATGAAAAAAGTATTATTTATTTCTAGTACAGGGGGACATTTTAGCGAATTATTACAATTAAAACCATTATTTAAAAAATATGATTCATATATAATAACAGAAAAAGACAAAACAAATGAAAATTTTAAAAAAGAATATGGAAATAAGTTCTTCTTTTTACCATATGGAACTAGAAGTAAACTATTCACATATATTTTTAAATATTTATACTTATGTCTAAAAACTGTATATTTATACTTAAAAATAAGACCGAAATATATAGTTACAACTGGAACACATACTGCAGTTCCGATGTGCTATTTAGGGAAATTATTTGGAAGTAAAATTATATTTATAGAAACTTTTGCAAATTCAAAATCTAAAACCTTGTCAGGGAAAATGATATATCCAATTGCAAATCTATTTGTAGTTCAATGGGAAGAAATGTTAGAATTGTATCCAAAAGCTATTTATGGAGGATCTATTTACTAAAATTTCAAACTAATTCATTGTTTACAAGTAAATGGATAAGTTGTAATTGTAATGTATTATAAAAAATAACTAATATAGATTGGAGTTTTATACATGATTTTAATATTATTAGGAACGCAAAACAATAGTTTCACACGTTTATTAGACGCTGTTCAAGAAAATATAAATAAAAAAATAATTACAGATAGAGTTATTGTACAAGCTGGATTTACCAAATTTGACTCAAAAGATATGAAGATTTTTTCAATGATAGATAAAAATGAATTTTCTAAATTGCAAGATGAAGCTGATTTAATAATCACACATGGGGGTGTAGGTTCTATAATTTCATCAATAGAAAAGGGAAAGAAAGTTATAGTTGCACCAAGATTAAAAAGATATAATGAACACGTTAATAATCATCAAATACAAATAGCCAAAAAGTTTAATAGGCAAGGATATGTTAAATATGTGATAAATATGAAAAATTTAGGTAAAGTAATAAAATCTATGGATAACTTTTGTCCAAAGGAATATAAAAAAAGCGAGAGCAATGTTATATCCATAATTGAAAATTATATTGATAATAACTAAAAAGGAAAATAGAAATGAAAAATAGAATAATAAATGCACTAAAAGACTATACAAATAAAATAGTAAATTCAGAATTAATAATAATTTTCACAGGCTTAATAATATTCTGTAAAATGCTATTTTTTTACAGTGTAACAATATATAAAGCAGAAACTATACAATTTGATATAATTGCAAAAACTTTTATATTTTCTATGTTTATAATAACTATGTTGTTTATATTAAGAAATAGACTTAGATTTACTTTTTGTGTTATTCTAAATCTATTTCTTAGTATATTAATGTTTGCAGATAATTTATACTATAATTATTCGACAAGCTTAATATCTGTTTCGCAAATTAGCAATTTACAATATTCTGAACAAATTGCTAATACGATAACTGATTTGCTAAGCATTAGTCAAATATTATATTTTGTAGACCTTTTTGTAATTGTAATATTAATGTTAACAAAAATTATAAAAATAGAAAAAATAAAACAGAGAAATTGGAAACCAGCAATAATATATACGGTAATTATTATAACAGTATTTACTACAACAATACCAAGTTATGTTGCAGAAGCTCAAACTTGTAAATACAACAAAAAAATGCAATTAGAAAAGGGCACTTTATATGCATTTCATTATTTAGATGTGCAAAGTAATTTTAACTTAAGAAAAACAGCCAAATATTCTAATAAAAGCGATGTTTTAAATGCATATGAAAATTTAAAAAATGATTATGATTCAAATTACGACACAGACTTATATAATTTAGAAGGTATTGCTGAAGGTAAAAATGTAATTTTATTGCAATTAGAATCATTTCAAAATTTCTTGTTAAATAAATCTATTAATGGGAAAGAAATAATACCAAATTTAAACAAATTTCTGAATGAAAATGTAAAAGTTAATAATATGATAACGCAAAGTTATTCTACAACTGCAGATTCAGAGCATTCAGTAATATCTTCATTATATCCATTAGAAAATGGAATGGCTTTTGCTCAATATAGTAGTAATGAATATGATGATATATTTGAAATATACAAAAAATCTAATTATTACAATATCTATATGCATGGAAATGATGGGGCTTTTTGGAATAGAAAAAATGTATATAGATTATTAGAGGTAGATGAAATAGACTTTATTGAAAGTTTTGATTCTAATAGTGAACTTATAAATAAATGGATATCTGATGAATCTTTATATAGACAAGCTGCCCTAAAATTAAGTAATGCAGAAGGTCCCTTTTTTGCGAATATAGTATCAGCTTCTTCTCATACTGGATTTGATTTACCAGGATTAGAAAATAAATATGAAAAAGTTTCAATAGATGTTGGAAAATACAAAGACACCTACTTTGGAAATTATTTAGAAGCAGTAAATTATGCAGATTATGCGTTTGGAATTTTTATAGATGAATTAAAAAAAGCAGATTTATATGATGATACACTAATTTTTATTTTTGGAGACCATTATGGTGTGCAAATGTATAATGAAGAAATGTTGGAATTTCTTCAAGATACCGATCATGAATATAATAATGTAGAAAAAGAAATTAATTATGTAAATGTTGTGTGTGGAATGAAAATTCCTGGAGTAGATAAAATAGAAATTACAAAACCTGTTAGCAAATTAGATATAAAACCAACACTTAGTTATTTATGTGGTTTGGATGATGGTGTGTCTTTAGGAACTAATATTTTTGGTAGTAAAGATTTTGTGTGTTTAAATAATGGGATAATTGTTACCGATAAATGTTATTATAATGGAGATTGGTATAGTATAGTAGATGGCGAAAAAATAAACTTGGATATGATAGATGAAGGTGAGAAGGAAAAATTAAAATATTATATTAATAATATGGAACAGGAGATTGCTATATCTAATTCTATTGTGTTGAATAATCTATTGAAATAACATTTTAGCGGATTAATGCTTTTAAATTAGCCCTCTGAATTGTAACAAAAGATTATCTAGAAAGGATTGAATTTTAATATGGAAAATAATCAATTAATGAGGCCGGAGCTAGAAAATTGTATAGAAGAAAATTTAGAAACTTCGATAAGACCAAAACTGTTAGAAGAATATATTGGTCAATCTAAAGTAAAAGAAAATATGAAAATTTACATTGAAGCAGCCAAAAAAAGAGAAGAGGCATTAGACCACGTTTTATTATATGGACCTCCTGGTCTTGGAAAAACAACACTTGCCAATATTATTGCAAATGAAATGAATTCTAATATAAAAGTTACTTCTGGACCAGCAATAGAAAAAGCAGGTGATTTAGCTGCATTACTTACAAATTTATCTGAATTTGATGTTTTATTTATTGATGAAATACATAGACTGAATAAAAATGTAGAAGAAATATTATATCCTGCATTAGAAGACTTTACATTAGATATAATAATTGGAAAAGGCCCAACATCTAAATCAATAAGAATAGATTTACCAAAATTCACATTAATAGGAGCAACAACAAAAGCTGGTTCATTATCAACTCCATTAAGAGATAGATTTGGAATTGTAAATAGGCTAGAGCTATATGATATAAATGATTTAAAATCAATAGTAAAAAGAACCGCAAAAATACTAGAAGTAAATATAGACGATAAATCTGCTGAAGAAATTGCAAGAAGATCAAGAGGTACACCAAGAATTGCAAATAGACTTTTAAAAAGAGTAAGAGATTATGCAGTAGTGTTATCAGACAATAATATAGATATAAAACTTACAAAAGTAGCATTAAATAGACTAGAAATTGATGAACTTGGATTAGATGACATAGATAGAAGAATATTAGAAACTATGATAGAAAAATATGGTGGAAGACCAGTTGGTATAGATGCTTTGGCAACAACAATAGGTGAGGAAGTAGATACGTTAGAAGATGTATATGAACCATATTTAATACAAATAGGATTTATAGCAAGAACTACAAGAGGAAGGGTTCCATTACCAGCAGCATATGCTCATATGGGATATGAAATGAAATAATAACATTTTACATAAAATTATCATAATAAATCCATTCAAAAGATTTCTTATGGTAAGAGCATTAATATATTAAAAATGCATTTATTACTGGTCTTAGGTTTGAATTTGAAGAATTAATATGTTGATGACTCTATTAAAAATTTAAGAACGGAGTTAAAAATGAAAAATTTAAAAAATATAATATTTTGGGCTGGAATTTTTATAACAATTTTAACATATATATTTGTACGACCATTATCAAACTTAGATGAAATATGGAATTTTAATATTGCCAGATGTATATCAAATGGGCTTGTTCCATATAAAGATATAAGTATGGTAGCAACACCATTATTAAGTTTTATAACAGCAATTTTTCTAAAAATATTTGGAACCGAAATGTTTATAACAAGAATATTAGCAGCAATACTAGCAATATTAAATTTAATATTAGTATATAGAATTTGTAAAAAGCTGGAAATTTCAAAAACAATTACAAGTATATTAATATTAATAATTACATTCATATTAAGAGATTATTTTTGCTTAGACTATAACTTTTTTGTACTAGCAATAGGACTTGCAATAATACTTTTAGAAATAAGAAATGTAAAAAATGAAAAAAGTACCATAGCAACTCAAATTTTTATAGGAATACTAGGAGGACTATCATTTTGTACAAAACAATCAATTGGATTACTAATTTGTTTTATTATAGTTATTAATCAGTTATTCTTTATAAAAAATAAACCTGATATTAAAAAATTATTAAAACCAATATTATTTAGAGTTATAGGAATTATCATACCAATAATCGCATTTATTATATATTTATTATGTAATAATGCATTTATGGAATTTTTGGATTACTGTATATTTGGAATAAAAACATTTTCAAATAATATTGCATATACATCATTAGTACAATCAAAAGATAGATTAATCAAAATATTAAGTATTTTTATTCCGATTATATTAATAGCATCTGTAATAATAAATATAGTAACAAAATGTTTAAAAAAAGAAAACAAAACATTTTATTTATTAAATATATATTGTCTACCAATTTTTGCTATAGTTTATCCAATTGCAGATAATATTCACTTTTTAATAGGTATAATACCTGCACTTATTTTATTAACTTATTCTATAATGTGGATTGTAAAAAGATATATTAAATTACCAGCAAAATATATATTAGAATTTTTAGAAATTACTTCTATGATAGGCCTTATATTATTTACTATATATGTCGAATTTAAAAATCTAGAAACTTTAGGAGATTTAAGTAAATACACTACCTTAAATAATTTTAAATATATACATGTATCACAAAGTTTAAATGATTCTATACAAGAAATAGATAATTATATAAATTCTTCAGATAAAAAGGTATATATACTAGATGCATGTGCAGCAGTATATATGATTCCAATTGATAGATACAATAAAAATTATGATATGTTTAATAAAGGAAATCTAGGAAGCGGAGGAGAAGGTGCTCAAATAGAAAACATAAAAAATGAAGATGCAAAATATCTAATTATGAGTGATGAAAATAATAGAAATTGGCAGACACCCGAATCAGTAGTTGCGTATATTAAGGAGAATTTAAATAAAATAGGAACTATTGGAGAATATGATATATATGAAAATAAAATTACAAATGAAGAATCTTTAAATACAGAAACACCTCAAAGTAGCACTACAGAAAATACTACTATAGAAAACAGTGCTCCACAAGCTCCAGAAAATGAAGAAACACAATCAACAATACCACAAGATAATGCTCAATAAAATAAATTCTTAAAAATAGATATCAGCTGAAAAATAGAAAAAAGCATAATATAAAATAAAGAAGAAAGAGGAGAAAAATAATGAAACTACTAATGCATACATGTTGTGCACCATGCAGTGTATATTGCATAGATTCGCTAAGGGCAGAAGGAATAGAACCAACAATATATTGGTACAATCCAAATATTCATCCATATATGGAATATAAAATGAGAAGAGATACTTTGGTAGAATATGCAAAAAGTATAAATGTAAACGCCATTTTCGAAGAAGAATATGGGTTAGATGAATTTTGCAAAAATGTAATTCAAGATTTACCAAATAGATGTGCAAATTATTGTTATAAGGTACGAATGGAACAAACTGCAAAATATGCAAAAGAGCACGGATATGATACAATAACAACAACATTATTAGTTAGTCCATATCAAAAACATGAAGAATTAGTAACTATATGTGAAGAAATTGCAAATAAATATGGACTAAAATTTTTATATAGAGATTTTAGAATTGGTTTTAGAGAAGGACAAGCAAAAGCAAGGAAGCTAGGTTTGTATATGCAAAAATATTGTGGATGTATTTTTTCAGAGGAGGACAGATACTTACGACACAATAAAAAATAATCTTACTGTTGCAAGTGTTTTGAGTAATTTTAAAATCTAGGAGTAAGCAATTTATCGACACACAATTTCAAATTATAATAATAAGGGAGGAAATTTATATGTATATATGGACTGGATTAGTTTTTAATAAAAATGACGAAATAAAAATTAGAGAAATCTGTAAAGAAGTGAATTATCATTATAATGTGAGTGAACAATCTTTTACACTTCCACAACATATATCATTAAAAACATCCTTTGATACAGCAAATTATATAGAAATTATTAATTATATGAAATCAATTTTGAAAGATAATTTAACAAACATCAAAATAGTAATCACAGGAATAAGCAAATTAAATAATGGAGTTATATGGTTCAATATAGAAGAAAATGAAACACTAAGGAATTTGCATAATATGCTTAATGAAAAGTTGTTAGAAAAATATGAAATACCGTTAATAAAGTTTGATGGCGATAATTTTCAATTTCATTCGACTATTTTTCAAGATTCAAATATAGATGATAAGTTGAATAATATGGTGGAAACACTGAAATCAAAATTTGAATTTCCGATGATTTTAGATGTAAATGAAATCAATTTTGGAATTTCCGAAATCGGAACGGTTGGGTCTTTTAGAGTATTTGATAAATTGAAGTATTAGAAAATTCTTAGCAATTTAAAGAAAGGAAGCGTAATATGAGCAACATAGAAAATTTGAAAGATTTAATTATATATCAAAGCCAAAACAATGAGAATATATCAGTAGAAGTTTTATATGATGAAGAAGATTTTTTGCTAACTCAAAAATCAATGTCTAAATTATTTAATGTTGAAGTAAATACTATAAATTATCATTTAAAAGAAATTTTTAAATCAGAAGAGTTAAATGAAGAATCAGTTATTCGAAAAATTCGAATAACTGCAAATGATGGCAAAAACTATAATACAAATTTTTATAGTCTAGACGCAATTATAGCAGTTGGATATAGAGTAAATTCAAAAGAAGCAACAGATTTTAGAATATGGGCAACAAACACATTAAAAGAGTACATAAAAAAAGGTTTTGTCTTAAATGATGAAATGCTAAAAAATGGCCCTAAATTTGGAAAAGACTATTTTAAGGAACTTTTAGAACGCATTCGTTCAATTAGGACAAGCGAACGTAGGATATGGCAACAAATAACAGATATATTTGCAGAATGTAGTATTGATTATGATAAAAATTCAGAAATAACACATCAGTTTTATGCAATGATTCAAAACAAATTCCACTTTGCAATTACTGGAAATACAGCGGCAGAAATCATATATCAAAAAGCAGACCATACTAAAGAAAATATGGGACTAACTACTTGGAAAAACTCTCCAGATGGAAGAATATTAAAATCTGATGTAATGATTGCCAAGAACTATTTAGAAGAAAAGCAGATAAAAAGATTAGAAAGAGCAGTAACAGGATATTTTGATTATATAGAAGACTTGGTAGAAAGAGAAAATACTTTTACAATGGAAGAATTTTCTAAAAGTGTTAATGAGTTTTTAGAATTTAGAAAATATGATATTCTAAAAGATAATGGAAAAATCTCTAGAAAAATGGCTGAAGAAAAAGCTGAAAAAGAGTATAATGAATTCAATAAGACACAAAAAATTACTTCTGATTTTGATAAATTATTGTTAGAAGCAAAAAAGTTAAAAAATAATTAATTTTATAAAAAGTATTAATTTTTTTAATATAATAAAAACAATATTTTTACTTGATAAATGAACGTTTATAAGGGATTTGCTATGTGTCGATAAATGGTGTATTCAGAGGAAGATAGATATAGTAAGCAAATTCAAAAGAGCACCAAAAATGAGGAGTTATTATGAAAAAAGACATATTTAATTTAGAGCAAGATCAATTTATTATAATAGAAAAAATAAAATATAAAATTCTAAATAAAGTAAAATTTACAGAAAAGTCATCTTATTGGATAGAATATAAAATGCAAAAAGTAGATGATAATTATATATATTATTTAAATGTAGAACTATCCTCAAAACTTACAATATATAAAGTATTGCAAGAAAAAAATGTATCTGTTAAAATGAATATGATATTTGAAGGTGAAGAATATGAATTATTTGAAAAAGGAATCGGAAAAGTTGAAACTTATTATGGAATGACAGATGTAGGAATAAAAGAAGAAGTAAATTATTATGAATATACTAATAAAATAAACCAAAACAAAATATTATCAATTGAAAAATGGAAAAATGAAACAGAAGTTAGTATAGGAAAAATAATAAAAATATCAGACATTAAAATATTAAAAGAATTTGATGTATAAAGGGGAAAAAATATGAGATTAAAAAAAGGTCAAATTTTATACATAGATAACCAAAAATACACAGTTATTAATATGATTGAATTTGCAGAAGATACTTGGGTTTGGCAAGAATATGAAATAGTTAGTGAAACAGGTCTTCATAGATGGTTATCTATAGAAACAAACGAAAATAATCAAGATGAATTCTACATATATGATATTTTCAGAGGTATAGTAAAAACAAGTGAAATAGAATTTACACTAGGAAATAAAAAATATGAATTATATGAAAAAGGAAAAGCTGTTGTTAAAGACTATTTTGGAAATGCAGATGTAGATAAATATGAATCCTGTGAATTTTATGATTATATTTCTGAAGATAAGAAAACTATAATTTCTGTAGAAAAATGGTATGGCGAAACTGAAAAAAGTATAGGTGAATTAATAGAAAATTATAGAATAAAAATCACAGATGAGATAGATAGAACTAAGGCTTCAACTATAACTACTAATACATCTAAAGGTACATGGAAAGTAATAGCTATTGCAATACTAGTAGTAATTTTCCCATTTTTAGCTGTATTTTCTGGCTCATCTAGCAAATCAATTCAAAAATACATATCAAAACAATCTTCAAAATATACATATGTAACATCAGTAACAAATAATACAAATAACAAAAAAGCAAAAGTATATAAATCATCATTAAAAACAATTGATGCAACAGTAAAAGATATAATAGATGGAGTTCCAGAAGGAATTACGAAAACTACAGATATTGATTCATCAACAGATGATGATGGAATAGGACTTCAAACTAAAAAAGAATATGCGTACATATATGAAGAAGATGGAAAAATCTATATACAAGTATCAAATAAAAAATATGTAGATTCATCAGGAGGATCAACATATCATTCAAGTAGATACATATATTATAGAAGTTCATATACAAGTTCAAGTCAAAGTTCTACATATAATGATTATGCTTATTCTGCAAGACAAAAAAGTATAAACAGTAGAACTTCATCAGGCGGAGGAACAAGTTCAGGAAAATAATTTTAATAAAAAAATGGAAGGAGACCAACTATGAATATTAATTGGATGGAAATTTTAGAAACATTAGCATATGCAGGATTAGGAGTAGTACTTATGTTAATTAGTATGTTTGTATTTGACCTAGTAGTGCCATATGACTTTAAAAAAGAATTAAAAGAAAAAAATGTAGCAGCAGGTTTTATAATAGCAGGACTTTTTATAGCAACAGCAATTATTATAAGAACAGTAATAATCTAATAAAAAGAAAGAGAGGAATTAAAAATGGAAATTTTATCAAAATTAGTAGAAATAATTATATATGTTGCTATAGGAATAATTTTCTGTATTATAGGATATAAAGCAACAGAAAAAATTTATAAAAAAAGCTTTAATCTTACAGAGGAAATTGATAATCATAACAAAGCAGCAGGAATTATGGTTAGTGGAATGTTTATAGCAATTGCAATTATAATGAGTGGAGTTTTATAAAATGGAAAAAGAAAAATTTGATGCAAGGTTGTTACTATGTACAACCTTGCTAATATCAATCTGTTCAATAATTTATGAATTAATTATAAGTAGTATAAGCTCATATTTACAAGGAGATAGTATAACACAATTTTCTATAACAATAGGATTATATATGAGTGCAATGGGAATAGGGTCATATTTATCTAAGTTTATAAAAAATAAATTATTTAATAAATTTGTTTTTATAGAAATGAGTGTTGGAATATTAGGTGGATTTTCAAGTATAATATTATTTTTAGCAAATATATATACAAATATTTATCCTTTAATAATGTACACATTAATAATTTTAATAGGAATATTTGTAGGATTAGAAATTCCAATATTAACTAGAATTATAGAAGATAATGAAAGTAATGTACGAAAAAATTTAGCTAATATTTTTACATTTGACTATATGGGAGGACTTATAGGATCAATTGTTTTCCCAATAATATTATTTCCAAAACTAGGATTTATAGCAACAGCACTTCTTATTGGATGCATAAATATAGTAGTAGCAATTTTAATAATTTTTAAATATAAAAAATATATAGAAAAGCCAAAGAATGTAAAAATTGCATCAATTGTATGTCTTGCAATAGCCGTAATATTTTTATTCTCAGGAAATAGTATAACAAATCAAATTGAATCAGGATTATATAGAGATGATATAATTTTATCTGAGCAAACTCAGTATCAAAAAATAGTAATGACAAAACATAAAGATGATACTAGATTATTTTTAGATGGAAATTTACAATTTAGCACAATGGATGAATATAGATATCATGAAGCTTTAGTACATATTCCAATGATGTATGCAAATTCACACGAAAAAGTTCTTATTTTAGGTGGAGGAGATGGACTAGCCGCAAGAGAAGTTTTAAAATATGATGATGTTCAAAAAATTGTATTAGTAGATATAGATAAAGAAATGACTGATTTATGTGCAAATAATTCTGAAATATCAGTATTAAATAACAATTCATTAAAAAATGAAAAATTAACAATAAAAAATGAAGATGCATATATTTTTGTCCAAGAAAATCAAGAAAAATTTGATGTTATTATAATAGATTTTCCAGATCCTAATAGCGAAACTTTGAACAAATTATATACAAATGTATTTTATAATTACATAAAAGCAAATTTAACACCAAATGGAGTTATGGCATGTCAATCAACAAGTCCATATTATGCCAAGAAATCATTCTGGTGTATAAATAAAACTATAAAAACTCAGTTTAATACAGTAATTCCATATCATCTGCAAGTACCATCATTTGGTGAATGGGGATTTAATTTAGCATTTAATCAAGATAATAAAAGAAGTACCCTAACAGTTGAAACAAAATATTTAACAGAAGAAAATATTAATGCAATGTTTATTTTTGGAAAAGATGAAATAATAGATATGGAAACTATAGAAGAAAATAATATGTTCAAACCATCCCTTATAACATATTATAACGAAGAAGTTCAAAATTGGTAAGGAGATAAGCTACATGAATGCAGTAATGTATAATTATAATACATGGATTAAATATGAAGATGAAAAAGTTTTAATACCTAAATTAGAAAATATGATTATAAATAGTGGTTTTACTATAATTAAAAAAGTAGAACACTTCTTTGATATTCAAGGATATACAGGTTTATGGCTTTTGGCTGAAAGTCATTTTGCAATACACACATTTCCAGAGGAAAATAAAATCTATATAGAAATTTCAAGTTGTGTAAAAGAATACTTTGACAAGTTTTTGGAAAAGTTGCAAAAAATCTTTTGAGATGGAAATTTTTGTTATATAGATATATTAAAAAACGTAAAAAAGCGTGAAAGGAAAATCAAAATGAGCAGATTATTATTAATAGACGGAAACAGCATATTAAACAGGGCATTTTACGGAATAATGAGCAGTAAAATGCTAACAACAAAAGATGGAACATACACAAATGCAGTATATGGCTTTTTAGCAATATTATTCAAAGTTCAAGAAGAACTATCACCAGAATACATAGCAGTAGCATTTGACTTAAAAGGCCCAACAGCAAGACACAAAATGTATGAAGGATATAAAGCAAATCGAAAAGGAATGCCAAATGAGCTAGCAGCACAAATGCCAATAATAAAAGATGTACTAACAAAAATGAACATAACAATAATAGAAAAAGAAGGATATGAAGGTGATGATATTTTAGGAACTTTTGCAAAAATTGGAGAAGCAGCAGGTCTAGAAGTAACAATACTTTCAGGAGATAGAGATACATTCCAACTTGCAACAGAAAAAGTAACAATACACATACCACGAACAAAAGCAGGAAAAACAGAAGTGGATGATTTTGACCAAGCAAAAGTTATTGAAACATATAATGTAACACCATCTCAATTAATTGAAGTAAAAGGGCTAATGGGAGATTCATCAGATAACATTCCAGGAGTACCAGGAGTAGGAGAAAAAACAGCATATAAATTAATAGGAGAATATAAAACAATAGATAATTTATATGAATTACTAGAAAAAGATGAAGCTACAACAATAAAAGGAAAACTAAAAGAAAACTTAATTCAAAATAAAGAGCTAGCACTTCTTTCAAGGCAACTTGGAAAAATAGATACTGAAGTACCAATACAAGAAATAACAATCGAAGACTTAAAAATAAAAGAATGGAATAAGCAAGATGTATACGAAAAATTTAAAGAGCTAAACTTTAATAGATATATAGACAGATTTGGACTAGCAGGAGATGAAACCAAATCAAAAGAGCTAACAGATTTATTCAAATTAAAAGAAAATGAAAATCTAGAAAAAATAATAAACACTATAGAAAAACAAAAACAATTAATATACTTTTTATATAAAACAGAAGATAAAACAAGCAAAAACATAATAAAAAAGAATATAAAATCCATAAGTATTTATGACAACGAAAATGATATTGTATATTACAATAAAATAAACAATGAAAATTTTGTTAAATATTTTAAAAACATATTTGAAAATACAGAAATAAAAAAATACGGATACAAATTAGTAGAAGATTATGTTTTACTAAAAGAACTTGAAATAAAACCAAACAACATATACTATGATGCAGAAATAGCAGCATATATAATAAATCCAACAAATAAATATAAAATAAATGACTTATCATTGGAATACTTAAGTATTGATATAAATGAATTTGTAGAAAAAGAAAATTCATCAAAAAATACGGTAAGTGGTCAAATGAACTTTTTTGATCAAGTAGAAGATAATGACAATGAAAAATATGAAATATCAATGTATGCATATGTAATAGGTAATTTATATAATAAAACAATAAAAAAATTAGAAGAATACAACAGCTTAGAATTGTTTAATAACATAGAAATGCCATTAGTAGAAGTATTATCAGAAATGCAATTTAATGGAATGTATGCAGACAAAAATGAATTAATCGAAATAGGTGAAAAATTAAAAGAAAAATTAAATATACTAACATCAGAAATTCATGAATTAGCACAAGAAGATTTTAATATTAATTCAACCCAGCAACTAGGAAAAATACTATTTGAAAAACTACAATTACCAGTATACAAAAAAACAAAAACAGGATATTCAACTGATGTAGATATATTAGAAAAACTAAAAAATAAGCATCCAATAATAGAAAAAATACTAGAATACAGAAGTTTAACAAAACTAAATTCAACATATGTAGAAGGACTACTTCCATATATCAACGAAAAAACTCAAAGAATACATTCATATTTCCACCAAACAATAACTGCAACAGGAAGAATAAGTAGTACAGAGCCAAATCTTCAAAACATACCAACAAGAATAGAATTAGGAAAAAGATTAAGAAAAGTATTCAAACCAAAACAAGGATATGTATATATAGATGCAGATTATTCACAAATAGAGCTAAGAGTACTAGCTCATATATCACAAGATGAAAATATGTTACATGCATTTTTAAATGGAGAAGACATACACAAACAAGCAGCTTCAAAAGTGCTAGGAATTCCAATAGAAGAAGTAACAAAAGAGCAAAGAAGCTCAGCAAAAGCAGTTAATTTTGGGATAGTATATGGAATAAGCGATTTCGGTTTAGCAGAACAACTAGGAATAACAAAAAAAGAAGCAAAAAAATATATAGATCAATATTTAGAAAAATATAGTGGAATCAATAAATTTATGAATGATATAGTAGATAAAGCAAAAGAACAAGGATATGTAGAAACTTTATTTAATAGAAGAAGATATATACCAGAGCTAAGTTCAAACAACTACATGGTAAGACAATTTGGCTCAAGAGCTGCAATGAATACACCAATACAAGGAACTGCAGCAGACATAATGAAAATTGCAATGGTAAGCTTATATAAAGCTCTAAAAGAACAAAAAATAGATGCTAAAATAGTTTTACAAATACACGATGAGCTAATGATAGAATGCAAAAAAGAAGAAAGTAAAACTGCTCAAAAAATATTAAAAGAATGCATGGAAAATGCAATAAAATTATCAATACCATTAGAGGTAGAAACAGAAGTTGCTGAAAATTGGTATGATGTAAAATAAACAGAAATAAGAAAAAGAATTAAAAACAACAGTGCTGTTGCTTAATCAGTTCAGTACGACATAAAATAAACAGAAGAGAGGAAAGGTTAACTAATGTCAAAATTTCTTAAAAGCATAATAAAAATTCTAGTACTATTATTAGTAGGATATATAGTATTAGTAAAATCACTAAATATACCAGAAAAAATAATGAAAAAATATATCCAAAAATGTATTCTAGTTATGTAACAAAGTATTCTGAAGAATATGGTGTAGACCCATTATTAGTATATGCAGTAATAAAAGCTGAAAGTAATTTTGACGAAACAGTAGTATCAAAAAGTAATGCAAAAGGTTTAATGCAACTAATGGATTCAACAGCTTATGAAGTAGCTAAAAATACTATCCCAAACACAAATTTTGAATCAGAAATGCTATTTGATGCAGAAACAAATATAAATTTAGGAACAAAATATTTATCAGAATTATTAAAAAAATATAACCGGAAATTACTATATTGCAGTAGCTGCATATAATGCCGGAATAGGCACTGTAGATAAATGGATTCAAGAGGGTATTATAAAACCAGATGGCTCAGATATTGAAAATATTCCTTATAAGGAAACTAATAATTATGTTAGAAAGATTGTAAGGGATTATGGGATTTATGAGAGGTTGTATTGATAGAACAATAAAAATTGATATCATACAAAAAATACTGAAAGGATTGATATAAAAAATATAAAAGAAAAAAGATTCGAAAATATTACAGCTGATACTAAATTGATTTTTAGTAATAAATAGGTAACAAATATTGCAAAAAGCGAAATTTACAAAAAATAAAAATTATAGGATGGAGTCAAAACGAAAGTTAAATAAACTCCATCCTAAAAAAATGCCTTAAAATGTCAAAAAATATAAATATGTTTATAAAATTTAAACTAATAAAATGCCACGCATAAAAGAATGCACTATAATATAAAGACAAATTCTGAAAGAAAATCGCCATATTATAACAATTTATTGAGTGAAAGAAAAAATGTTGGAAATACTAAAAAAAGTAAATATTATGTAGAGCAAATTGTTTACAAAAAAAAAGATTTATGCAATAATAAATAAAATTTGAAAAATATAATTAAAAACACATAAAATTACAAGTCGGAAAGAAGAGGTACTACTAATGTGGGGAGATATAATAATAGCATTTTTATTAGCATTTATAACAGCATATGTAATAACACCATATACAATGAGGTTAGCAAAAAAAACAGGAGCAATAGATATTCCAAGTGAAAGAAGAATAAATAAAAAGCCAATGCCAAGATTAGGTGGTGTAGCTGTAATAATCCGGATTCACTGTATCAGTAATATATTTACTAGCATCAATGGTAATAGAAGGTGGATTTGGACTAATGGAGCATGCCACAAAAATTATTGGTTTTTTTATTAGTATAGCAATTTTAGGAATAGTTTGTTTTATAGATGATTGTAAAGGTATACGTGCAATATACAAATTAATAGCTCAATTATTAGCAGCAGTTATAGTTACTGGTTGTGGAATAAATATAGTTAACTTAGATTCTCCAGTAGTAAACAGTATGATTCAAGCACATCCTTGGATATCATACATTCTTACAGTTGTTTGGATAGTAGGAATAACAAATGCAATAAATTTAATAGATGGACTAGATGGATTATCATCAGGTATTAGCTTAATATCATGTATATCATTATTAATAGTTTTTTCAATAAATGGATCACCATTACTATCAATAATTCTAATAACAGCATTAGCAGGAGCTATAACTGGATTTTTACCATATAATTTTAATCCAGCTAAAACATTTATAGGTGATACAGGCTCAAACTTTTTAGGATTTTCATTAGCAGTAATATCAATTTTGGGTGTAGCTAAAACATATACAGCAATAGTAATTGTTGCACCAATAATTGTTCTAGGACTACCTATATTTGATACTATATTCGCTATAATTAGAAGAGTTTACAAGAATAAGTCACTAAAAGCCGTATTTATGCCAGATAAGGGACATTTACATCATAGATTAATGGCAAAGGGATATTCGCAAAAAGAATCTGTTTTTATATTATATGGACTTACTGCTATATTGGGAGTTTTTGCTATAATTTTATTAGAAAGTGGTATATGGAAAGCGATATCGTTTGCATTTATGGTTATAGCGATAATTGCTATTGGGTATAAAGATATTGTGAAAAATAAAAATGGTAAATGCGAAATAAAAAAAGAAAATTAAAATATTAGTATTTATAGATTAATAAAATTGGGAGGAAAGATAATATGTGTAAATATGATTATTTAATTGTTGGAGCAGGATTGTTTGGAAGTATATTTGCCTATGAGGCAAATAAAAAGGGAAAAAGATGTTTAGTAATAGATAAAAGAAATCATATAGGTGGAAATATTTATACAGAAAAAATTGAGGATATAAATGTTCATAAATATGGAGCTCATATATTCCATACGAGTAATAAAGAGGTATGGGAATATATTAATCAATTTGCGGAATTTAATAGATATACAAATTCTCCGATAGCTAATTATAAAGGTGAAATATACAATTTGCCATTTAATATGAATACATTTAACAAATTATGGGATGTTATTACACCAGATGAAGCAAAAGCGAAAATAGAAGAAGAAAAAGAATGCTGTAGAGTAGATAATCCGAAAAATCTAGAAGAACAGGCTATAAATTTAGTAGGAAAAACAATATACGAAAAATTAGTTAAAGGATATACAGAAAAACAATGGGGGCAAAAAGCAACAGAGTTGCCTAGTTTTATTATAAAGAGATTACCAGTAAGATTTACTTATGATAATAATTATTTTAATGATAAATATCAAGGAATTCCTATAGGTGGTTATACGCAAATTGTTGAAAAAATGTTAGATGGAATAGAAGTAAGGCTAAATTGTGATTATTTTGAAAATAAAGAAGAATTAGAAAATATTGCACAAAAAATAATTTTCACAGGTCCAATTGATAAGTTCTATAATTATAAATTTGGAGAATTGGAATATAGAAGTTTAAAATTTGAATCAGAAATACTAGATACGGATAATTTTCAAGGTAATGCAGTTGTTAATTACACAGAATATGAAGTACCATATACAAGAATTATTGAGCATAAACATTTTGAATATGGAACTCAGTTAAAAACTGTAATTACGAAAGAATATCCAGACTCTTGGAATCAAGAAAAAGAAGCATATTATCCAATTAATAATGATAAAAATAATGAACTATATAATAAATATAAAGAATTATCAGAAAAAAGTACTAATGTCATTTTTGGAGGAAGACTTGGACAATATAAATATTTTGATATGCATAAAGTAATAGAAGAAGCTTTAAATACTGTTAAAAAAGAATTCGAATAATTAATAAATAATATTTGTCTTATTTTATAGTAAAGGAAGGGAAAATATGTCAATAAAGTCAAAATTAAAGAAAAATAAAATTGTTTTTAAAATTTGGAATGCTAGAAATGAAAAAAGGCTAAAAAAGATAGATGATAGAAAAGTTCAAGGTAAACATACTTTTATTAATAGAGGAAAAAATAGTGAAAAACTTTGTATAATTCTGGCAGGATACAAAGAATTCTTATGGAAGGATGTATTTTCAAGAATAAAAGAATATGCTCCAGAAGATATAGATGTTTGTGTTGTAACTTCTGGAATGTATAACGAAAAGTTAGCTTCATTATGCGAAAAAAATGATTGGTCTTATCTAGGTGTAAAAGAAAATAAAGTAACATTAGCTCAAAATATTGCTATTAATTTACATCCGAATGCAAAATATATTTATAAATTAGATGAAGATATTTTTGTTACAGAAGGATTCTTTACACAATTAAAAACAACATTAGATAATATAGAAAAAGAAGGAAGATATAGACCTAGTTTTATTGCACCATTGATAAATGTTAATGGGTATTCTTATATAAGGTTATTGGAAAAAATGGATTTATTAAATGCTTTTGAGAAAAAGTTTGGGAAAGCAGTGTATGATGTTAATCCTACAGAGCCTATCGTAAAAAATGGTGAAATAGCTAAATTTTTATGGGGGAGCGAAGAAACTAAAATTAGAAACATTGATGAGTTATCAAAAAATTTTGCTAATAAAGATTTTGAATATTCTGTATGTCCAATAAGATTTAGTATAGGTGCAATTTTAATGCCAAGAGAAATATGGGAAAAAATGCATAAATTTACAGTAACAGATGATGTGGGGTTAGGATTAGATGAAGAAGAACTTTGTAAATATGCGATATCTGAAAGTAGACCAATCATTGTTTCTGAAAATGTTTTAGTTGGACATTTTTCATATGGTCCACAAACGGAAGAAATGAAAAAATATTACAATGAAAATAGAGATATTTTTGAATTACGAAAGGATAAATAATGAATCGAAAAAGTATTTCTAAAAATTATATATATAATTTATTTTATCAGGTGTTAGTTATAGTATTGCCATTGATTACAACACCATACTTATCTAGAACCCTAGGAGCAGAGGCCATAGGAATACATAGCTATACACTTTCTATAGCCTCTTACTTCATTTTATTTGGCGCCGTAGGTGTGACTATGTATGGTCAGAGAGAAATTGCTTATGTACAAGAGGATAAGCATAATAGAACTATTGCTTTTTGGGAGATATTCCTAATGAGGTTAGTTACTATGTCTATCTCACTATTAGTATTTGGATTAACTTATTGTGTAAATGGTGAATACGTTGTATATTACAGAATTCTAATTATAGAAATATTAAGTCAAATTATTGATATTAGTTGGTTTTTTCAAGGAATTGAAGAATTTAAAAAAACTGTTGTAAGAAATTCAATAGTTAAGTTTATTTTTGTTATTTGCATTTTTATTTTTATTAAAAATCCTTCAGATTTATTTAAATATATTCTTATTATAACTTTAGCAGACTTATTTGGAAATTTTTCTTTATGGATTCATCTTCCAAAATATTTAAAGAAAGTTAAAATAAAAGAGCTAAAAATATTTAAACACTTTAAATCAACAGTTGGATTGTTCATACCACAAATAGCTATTCAAATATATACAGTTTTAGATAGAACGATGATAGGGATGTTCTGCGAAAATAAATCGGAAGTTGGATTTTATGAACAGGCACAAAAAGTTATTAAGTTATTATTAACAGTAGTGACTTCGCTAGGCACTGTAATGGTACCAAGAATGACCCATACACTTGCTAAGGGTGATATGAAGATGTTCAAAGAATATATAAAAAAATCATATAGTTTCGTATCATTATTAGCTTTCCCAATAATGGTAGGAATTACTTTAATATCAAAAGAGTTTGTTCCCATATTTTTTGGAGAGGGATATGAAAAAGTAATACTATTAATTCAAGCAATTTCTCCAATAATATTATTTATAGGTGTGAGTAATCTTTTTGGATATCAATATCTTATACCATCGAAAAAACAAAAGGCATATACAATATCAGTTACAGTTGGAGCTGTAGTTAATTTTATTTTTAATTTAATCTTCATAAAGTATTGGGGAGCTCTGGGAGCATCTATAGCAACAGTTGTAGCAGAGTTTTTAGTAGCGGGTGTACAAGCATATTTTTCTAAAGAAATACTTAATATAAAAGAAATGTTAAAAATTTCTAAAAATAACATAGTTGCCTCTATAATAATGTTTGTAACATTATATGGATTTGAAAAGATATTAGGGATAACTGGAATTTTATCTATAATTCTTCAGGTCGCTTTAGGTGTTTTTATATATGTAATAGTACTATTTATTTTTAAAGATAAATTTTTCTACGATGTAAAAGAAAAATTTATAATTAAAATTAAATCAAGTTTGTTACAAAATAATAAGAAAGTGGAGGAAAAAAGTTGAAAAAAAATATATTATTTGTTGTTGATGAGCAAATGTATGGTGGAATAAGTGTTGTATTGACAACATTATTAAATCGTATGGATTATGAAAAATATAATATTGATTTATTAATATTACATAATAGGGGAGAATCCTTAATTAACGGAAATCTAACAGAAAAAGTTAATATATTATATGGTACAAGTTTTTTCTCTGCAATAGATTTAACAATATCGCAAGTGTTAAAATCTAAAAATCTTGCTTTGATTTTTCATAAAATACAGATTATATTGGGGTTAAAAACGGGTTGGATAAAAAACAAAATTATAAAAGAGCGAAAAAAAATACTAAAAAAACATTATGATATAGAGATAGCATTTAAAGATGGGTTTTGTGCATTGTTCACAGCGCTTGGAAATAGTAATAAAAAAATAAGTTGGCTACATACTTCATATGATGTCCATGACTATACTGAAAAATATAGAAATTTATTTAAGCAAGTTTATGAAAAAATAGATAAAATTGTTGCTATAACGGAAGATGTTTCTAGTACATTTAATAAAATATATAATAAAAAAGAAAAAACAGAAATAATAGAAAATTTAATAGATATAGAAGGAGTAATAGAAAAATCTAAAGAAGAAAATGTAAATTTTTCAAAGGATTTTATAAATTTAATTTGTGTCGGCAGAATTGCCTATCAAAAAGCTTACCCTAGATTAATCCTTCAAATAGCTAAATTAAAAGAAGAAGGATATATGGATAATGTCATATTGCATATTATAGGTGATGGAGATGATTCAGATACTGTTAATAAAATTATAGAGGAAAATAATTTAAAAGAAAATATAAATTTGATAGGTTATAAGCAAAATCCATATCCATATATTGCTAAAAGTGATATGTTATTACTTCCATCTTTATATGAAGGTCTTGGTTTGGTTTTAATAGAAGCAAACATACTAGGTGTTCCATGCTTTGCCACTAAATTTGCCAATGTGGATAAAACACTTTCAAATGGAAAATATGGTTTAATTGTAGAAAACAGCGAGGATGGAATATATAGTGGATTAAAAAATATATTAAAAAATAATGAAATCATAAGAAAATACAAAGAAAATTTAATTAATTACAAATATGATAAAAATGAAGAAATAATAACTAAAATTAATGTATTATTCGAAGAGAAACAAAAGTAGAAAGGAATGAATTTTAGGGTGGAAAAGATATTTAATAAAATTGAAAATAAGATTCAATTAAAAGAAATTGCAAAAAAAATTTTTATTATTTTCATGATATTTCAACCATTATTAGATGTATATATGGTGTTATTTGATGACAAAATTCAAATTTTAGGAGTTTCGCTTGCAACAATATTCAGATTTTGTATAGTTGCTATTATTACTATATTTACTATGATATATGCAAGAAAAAATAAAAGTACTAAGTTTTTTATAGGTTATGGAATACTAGTTTGTATTTATTGCATATTTCATCATATTACTGCAAATAAATTTACAGTAAATTTAAATCCTACAGCAGTTTATAACCCTTTAGGTGAGATTTTGTACATACTTAGATTATGCATACCAATAGCGCTAATATATAGTATATATAATATAAAAATAGAATATAAAGATATAAAAAAAATAGTGATTGGGGTGGTAAGTATTATATCTTTAATAATATTAGTGTCTAATTTACTTAAAATTTCGTATGTTTCATATTCTTTAGATAATAATGTAATTAAAGACAATATGTTTTCTTGGTTTGGAGAAGAAAAATATAATTACTATTGGAAGGATTTGACAAGTAGAGGATTTTTTAGGTCAGGAAATCAATTGTCAGGCATATTAGTTTTGTTATTACCTATTATGGTGTATGTAGCTGTAAAAGAGAAAAAAATAATAAATTGGATAATTTTATTAATGCAATTGATCACAATGGTTAATATAAGTACCAGGGTATCTGTAGTTGGAGGTATAGCAGTTGTATTAATGATGATGGCTTTTATAGCTTTTGATAGAATATTAAAAAATATAAAAGGTATAGATATACAAAAAATATTACAAAAAGCAAAAAAACAGTTGAAAAATTTTATACCATCCATATTGATAATATCAATGACTATTTTAATAGTGTATATATCACCTTTTAATATGAGATACAAAACAGGAGAAATGAATCTTGATATGATATCAAATAATGAAGTGATTAATAATGTAAATTTGAACAATAATATTATAGAAAATACTGAAGATGATAACCCAAAAGAAAGAGATGAAGATAAATTAGAATATATTAAAGCAAATCATAGTACTTCCGGGGTACAACCATATTACATCATAGAAAAATATCCATATACACAAGATGTTGAATTTTGGTATGATGTTTTAATAAATGTCCCATATCATAAAAAATCGGATAATAGAGGCATTAGAAGCTTGTTAATGAAAAGAATATATGAGCTAAACAATAATTCAATGGATAAATTTTTTGGAACATCTTTTACAAGACTAAGTTCATTTGTTTGGCCTGAAAGAGATTATGAATCACAATTTTATTCTTTAGGAATATGTGGTATTTTATTGTTTATTAGTCCATATTTTATTATATTATTCTTTGGGGCGTTCATGGTTTTAAAGAATATTAAAAGTGATTTTAATATAAAAAATATAACATATATTATATCTCTAGCACTTATATTAATGATTGGCTATTTTTCAGGACATGTTATGAATGAGATTTTTGTGCTAGTATTCATATCATTTGTTGCAGGAATCATATTAAATAATGGAATGGAAAAAGTAAAATCTCACAATAATAAAGATGACAAGTGCAGAAAATTAAATGCATAAAAGGAGGAATGTATGACTAAAATAAGTGTAATTGTACCAGCATATAATATAGAATTATATATTGGAAAATGTATTGAGTCATTAATAACACAAACTCTAAAAGATATTGAAATTATTATAATAAACGATGGCTCTACTGATAAAACAGAACAAATTATTAAAGAAAAAATTGAACAATATAAGGATGAACGTATTATATTGTATACTAAGGAAAATGGTGGACAAAGTGATGCACGCAATTTTGGAATTAGAAAAGCAAATGGTGAATATATTGCATTTGTTGATGGTGACGATTACATAGAATCAGATATGCTTTTAAAAATGTACGAAAAAACAAAAGAATATCCATACGATATTGTTACTTGTGATGTAAACTGCAAATATCCTGATAAAAATGTTGAAATTAAGTCAGGAGTATTATCTGATATAAAAAAAATGACAACAGAAAATAAAAAAGATTTAATACTTTCCTCATATGCAGTTGTTTGGAATAAAATATATAAAAAAGAACTAATTACAAAAGATAAACTTTTTATGAAGGGTGTTTGGTATGAGGATGTATTATTTTTATATAAATTATTTCCGTATATAAACAGTATAGGGGTTGTAAATGAAAAATTATATAACTATATTCAACGAGAGAATTCTGTAACTTATACATATAATGAAAAATTATATGATATTATAAAAGTATTAAAAGAATTATGCACATATTATAAAGAGAGAGAATTAGAACATTATTACAATGATATATTAGAATATGTTTATGTGCGATATACATTTGCAACTTTTGTAAAAAGACTTGCGAAATGTAGAGATAAAAACAAATTTAATAGTGGGGTTGAATTTGTTATTCGAGACGTAAAACAAACATACCCAAATTATAAAAAAAATAAGTTTATAAAAAGAAATTGTCGGAAAGAGCTTCTATTTAAAAAATTTTAATAAATTTTTAGCTAATATTATTTATATTATAGAAAAAAATAGAATGAATTAATGAAAGAAGGACGAATATGACTAAGGTTAGTGTAATAGTTCCAATATATAATGTTGAAAAATATTTAAAAAAATGTTTAGACTCTTTAGTTGGGCAAACATTAAAAGACATTGAAATTTTAGCAATAAATGATGGCTCTCCAGATAATAGCCAAAAAATTGTTGATGAATATGTAAAAAAATATGATAATATTAAATCTTATATAAAAGAAAATGGAGGTCAAAGTGATGCACGAAACTTTGGATTAGAAAAAGCGAAAGGCGATTATATAGTATTTGTTGATGCAGATGACTGGATAGACAAAAATTTTCTAAAAGTAATGTACGAGAATGCTAAAACACACAATTCTGATATCGTAATATGCGATTTTGAGGAAATATATGAAAACGGAGTTACTAAGATCAAAAAAGAAATTGATAAAAACATAGAAGATATACAAAAAGCCTATATGATAGCAATGCCTGGTTTTTGTAATAAAATGTTAAAAAAAGACTTTCTAAGAAAAATTGACTTTAAATTTTTTAATGGTATTTTTTATGAAGATTTAGCAATTTATCCTATTGTTGCTGCTAAAACTAATAACATTTCTTATGTAAACAAAGCATTATATAAATACAGAATACGCCAAGGGTCTACAATGAATCAGCAAAAAAATACCAAAAGGTTACTAGATATTTTTAAAGTTTTTGAATACATTGAGTCTGGAATGGAATCTATTTCAAATAAAGAAAATTTTTATGAAGAAATGGAGTATATTTATATAAATCATTTATTACATGCTGCATCTCTGAGATTTATAAAGTATAAAGATGAGAATGAAAATTTGATAAAAATATCGAAAATAATGAAAACTAAATATCCTAAATGGAGAAAAAACAAATATTATAAAAAAGAAAATTGGAAATATAAATTAATTTGTTATCTTTTATATAAAAATAAATTTAATTTAGTTAGAAATTTAATTAAACAATAAATTAAAGACTTTATTTTGTATAAAGCAAATATACAAACAAATTCAATAAAAGGAGGAGATATATAGTATGGCAAAAGTTAGTATAATAGTTCCAATATATAATGTTGAAAAGTATTTAAAAAAATGCTTAGAGAGCTTAATTAACCAAACATTCAAAGATATCGAGATCTGGGCAATTAGTGATGGCTCACCTGATAATAGTGTGAGCATTATAAAAGAATATGAAAAGAAAGATTCTAGAGTAAAATGTATTGAAAAAGAGAATGGAGGATATGGCTCTGTATTAGAATATGCAATAAAAAACATAACCACACCATATTTTTTAATTTGTGATCCTGATGATTGGCTTAGAGAAGATGCAATAGAAAAATTATATAATGCGGCCATTGAAAATAATTTGGATTTTGTCAGAGGTTCTTTCTATAACGTTTATTCAAATGATATGGAAGAAGTATATCAAGATGGGTGTGTATATCCTCATATGTTTAAGCCAAAGTCAAATAAAGTATATGATTATGACACAGAAAAGTTTTTATTTATGTCAGATAGTCCTCATTCAAAATTATTTAAGACTGAATTAGCAAAAAATATTGAATTTCCACATAAAGTTAGTTTTACAGATGGAATATTATATAAATTATATGTTTGTAAAATGAAAAGAAGCATGTTTATAGATGAACCACTTTCATATTATTTAATGGATAGAGAAGGTAATACTGTTACTGATGTAAAACCTAAAATTGCAGATCAACACTATACAGTATTTATGTCTATTATGGAACAATATAAAAAATATGAGAACAAAAGTAATTGGTTTTACTATAGAAATTTTTTACAATGCGAATTTGTTAATTTTGAATTAGCAAAAATAAAAGATAAGAAAGTGTATAAAGAAAAAAGAAAACTTTTATATGATATGTATAAAGAATGTAGAAAATATAAAAATGAAATATATGAATGCTTAAAAACAGAGCTACCTAAAAAGAAAGTTGTATATAAATTACTTTTAAATTCACTAACAGCTAAAATTACTTTTTTATATTTTTCAAATAAAGTATGGTCAGACAGAAATAAGAATATTTAATCCATATTACAAGATAAACTAAAAAAATATAACAACTACTAAATAAAAATTTATAAATAATAGAAAGAAGGCCAATAAATGAAGGAAAAATTTTTAAAAATAAAAAATTGGTTATTAAAAAACAAATTAATGTTATTTTGCTTCATAATAATATATATTATTTTTGTATACACAGGATTAAATACTTTTAATAGTAATGATGATTTACCATATTCCTTTATGTATAGGGGGGAACAAAGAATTTCATCATTAGGACAAGTTTTACAAATGCAATTATCTGATTATAAAATGTTAAGTAGCAGATTTGTAGTGCATTTTACAGTACAAACACTTTTGATTTTTGGAAGAACACTATTTGCTATATTAAATCCTATATTTATTTTAGCTTTAATTATTTTAGCAACAGGTATAATAAAGAAATTTTTCAAAAACGATATTTTGGAAAAAAAATTAGTAAGAAGTGTACCATTTTTTTTATTAGCTATATTCTTATTAATGTATTCACATAGGTACATTGTATATTGGACTGCTGGTGCAGTCAACTATATTTGGACATTAGTTGTTGCCGTGTTGTTATATTATATGTATGTAACCACCGAAATGAATAAATACTATATTTTTAATATATTAGTATTTTTACTAGCATCAATTTTACATGAATCACTTATAACATTTGCAATAGTTTTTTTAATTTCAATAATTATACTTGATATTATCAAAAACAAAAAAATTGATTTTAAAAAGTTTATTTATTTTATTCCTATTTTAATTGGAATTAAGGTTTTAATATTAGCACCACGGAAGTTCAACAAGAATGCAGTCATATCCAGAGTGGTATAGTATGAGTATAGTAGAAAGAATACTACAGTCATTACCAGTAGTTTCATATAATTGTTTAAATTTCAGAAACATATTCAATTGTATACCATTGTTATATGTGATTTCAATAATATTTTCAATTGGAATATTGAAAAGTAAAAAAAATATAAAAATCACTATGATAACATTATTAATAGTATCCGTTATTTTAGGAATTATTATAGATAATGGTTTCGTATATTTTGTAATAGCTTGTTTAATATTTATAATAGAATGTTATGTATGTATAATTAATAATAGAAAAGAAATAATACCATTTTCTTTAGCAATGTTTGCAGTTTCATTTTCAATGATAATAACACCATTATATGATTCTGGTAGACCTAATATATACTTACATTTAACATTTATAATATTAATGACTATACATATAATTGATATAATAAAAAACAAAACAAAAATAGTAAAAATATTTAGCATTAGTACATTTACCATATTATTTGCAATTATAATATTTGAAATATATGAATTAACATATATCGGAGTCGTTCATAAAAAAAGATTAGAAGATATTAATAAAGCTATTAATGAGAATTCTGAAATTGTTTATTTGGAAAAATTAAAATCGCCAGCAGAAATTTTTCAAATAGAACCTAATACTATTTTTTTTGAAGATTATTATTCAACTAAATATTATAAACAATATTATGGAATTCCAAATTATATGAAAATACAACCTAAAGAATAGAAAAAATGTATTATAATAAAAAGAGGAATATTTATGTTAGATTTTATAAAAAATATATATGAAAAAAATAAAGAAGTTGTTAATTATTTGATATTTGGGGTATTAACAACAATTGTTAATTTTGTAATATATGTAATATTAACAAAATTAATAGGAATGAATGATGTTGTCTCAAATGCTATCGCATGGTTTATATCGGTTATATTCGCATATCTAACTAACAAGATATATGTATTTGAAAGTAACTCTAAAAATTTAAATTTGATAATAAAAGAACTAATATCTTTTACAGGATGTAGATTATTATCTGGAATATTTGATATAGGTATGTTTTGGATATTAGTTTCTATAAAATTTAATGATATAATAGCAAAAGTATTAATTTCTATATTAGTAGTAATATTAAACTATATATTTAGTAAATTAATCATATTTAAAAAAAATACAGATAATGGTCAAAGAAGGGAACGGATAAGTAATGGAGAAAATATCTTTAATTGTGCCATGCTATAATGAGGAACAAGTGATTGAGATCTTTTATAAAGAAACAAAAAAAGTGTTAAAAAAATTAGAAAAAGAATATTTATATGAGTTTATTTTTATAGATGATGGAAGTAAGGATAATACATTATCTATTTTAAAACAAATGAGAGAAAAGGATAATAATATTAATATAATAAGTTTTTCAAGAAACTTTGGGAAAGAAGCTGCGATGTATGCTGGATTAAATAATTCTACAGGAGAATTAATAGTAATAATGGATGCAGACTTACAGCATCCTCCAAAAGTTATTTTAGAAATGATAGAAGGAATAAAAGAAGGCTATGATACAGTAACAACACAAAGAGTAAATAGGCGAGGGGAGCCAGTAATAAAAAGTGCATTTTCAAAGATGTTTTATAAAGTAATGAGCAAATTTGTAGACTTTGAATTAGTACAAGGTGCTCAAGATTTTAGAATGATGAAAAGAGAAGTAGTTGACGCAATAATATCGTTAAAAGAATATAATAGATTTTCAAAAGGAATATTTAGTTGGGTTGGATTCAAGGTAAAATATATTCAAGTAGAAAATACAGAACGAGCAGCAGGAAATACCAAATGGAGTTTCAAAAGTTTATTAAAGTATGCTATGGAAGGAATGTTATCTTTTTCAACAAAACCTTTGAGAATTTCTACGATATTAGGTTTATTAATTTCTTTTATTGCTTTCATTTCAACTTGTATAATAATAATACAAACTCTAGTATTAGGAAAAGAGGTTCCGGGGTATGCTTCTATAATAACTACTGTATTGTTTATGGGAGGAGTTCAACTAATTTCGTTAGGAATAATTGCAGAATACATTTCAAAAATGTATTTAGAAATTAAGAATAGACCCAAATATATTATAAGAGAAAAGATATATAAAAAGTAAATTCTATAAAATTATAGACTGATTTAATAGAAAATATAATTTTTCTGTTGAAAAAAAACAAAAATAATAATACAATAATTAAAAAGTATAGTCAAGGAGGTATATCATGGCAATATTATTACCAGGAGGAGCTGGCTACATAGGCAGCCACACAGCTGTAGAGCTACTAAACGAAGGAAAAGAAATAATAATAATAGACAACTTTTCAAACAGCAAACCAGAAGTATTACAAAAAATAAAACAAATAACAGGAAAAGACTTCAAATTCTACGAAATGGACTATTCAGACAGAGCATCACTAGAAAAAGTATTTTCTGAAAACAAAATAGATGCAGTACTAAACTTCGCAGGATACAAAGCAGTAGGAGAATCAGTTCATAAACCAATAGAATACTACACAAACAACATCTCAGGAGCACTAGTATTATTGGATGTAATGAGAAAATATAATTGCAAAAAATTCATATTCAGTTCATCAGCAACAGTATATGGAGAACCTCAAACAATGCCAATAACAGAAGAATTCCCAACAGGAGGAACAACAAACCCATATGGTTCAACAAAATTATTCATAGAGCAAATATTAAAAGACATATACAAATCAGACAACACATGGGATATTTGCATATTAAGATACTTCAACCCAGTAGGATCACACGAAAGTGGACTAATAGGGGAAGAGCCACAAGGAATTCCAAATAACCTAATGCCATATGTAGCAAGAGTAGCAGCAGGAATATTACCAGAGCTATCTGTATTCGGAAATGACTACAATACTCCAGACGGAACAGGAGTAAGAGACTACATACATGTAGTAGATTTAGCAAAAGGTCATGTAAAAGCTTTAGAAAAATTAAATAAAGAAAATGAAGGAATATATATCTATAACTTAGGAACTGGTACAGGATATAGTGTACTAGATATGGTAAAAGCATTTAAGCAAGCATCTGGAAAAGAAATAAAATACAAAATAGCACCACGTAGAGCCGGAGATATAGCAACATCTTATGCTGACCCAGCAAAAGCAAAAGCCGAGCTAGGATGGGTTGCAGAAAAAGGTATAAAAGAAATGTGTGAAGATTCTTGGAGATATATAGAAAAAAATAGTTAAAAAAGGAGAATAAATGAAAAAAGTAACAATAATAATACCAGCATACAATGAAGAAGAATCACTACCACTATTATACGACAGACTAAACAACGTTGTAACCAATTTAAACCAATATGAATTCGAAATGCTTTTTGTAAACGATGGAAGCAAAGACAAAACTTTGCAAATAATTAAATCCCTAAGAGCACAAGACGAAAGAGTAAGCTATGTAGATTTCTCAAGAAACTTCGGAAAAGAAATAGCAATGATAGCAGGACTCGACTATGCAAAAGGCGATTGTGTAATATTTATTGATGCAGACCTGCAAGATCCACCAGAGTTAATACCAGAGTTAATAAAATATTGGGAGCAAGGATACGATGATGTATATGCAAGAAGAAAAAATCGAAAAGGCGAAACATTCTTAAAAAAATTTACATCAAAAATGTATTACAAAGTATTACAAAGTGTAACAAGAGTAGAAATTCAAAGAGATACAGGAGACTTCAGACTTTTAGATAGAAGATGTGTAAATGCGCTAATTCAATTACGCGAAACTCAAAGATGCTCAAAAAGCATGTTCAGTTGGATTGGATATAACAAAAAAGAAGTATTGTTCGACCGTGATCCACGTGTAGCAGGAGAAACAAAATGGAATTATAAAAAACTAGTAGACTTAGCAATAGATGGAATAACTTCATTTACAACATCTCCACTTAGAATATCAACATATTTAACAATACCAACATTTTTGACTTTAGTGATTTATTTTATATATGTAATAATAAAATGCATAACTCAAAATGTTGCGATACAAGCATTCCAAGCTATTATATTATTAGTATTATTCTTTTCAGGAATTCAAATTATGTTATTTGGAATAATAGGGGAGTATTTAGGAAGAATATTTAACGAAACAAAAAATAGACCATTGTATTTTATAAAAGAATATAATGGAATTAGGGAAGAGAATAAAGAAAAATAAAATCAAAAAATAATTAAGAAATATAAAAATATAAAAGTAGAATAATAAAATAAAAAAAAAAAAATAGAGGATACTAACTTTTGAAAGTATCCTCTTTAAGTTTTATAATAGAAAGTTCTATTGAAGTTGACTTTGAATTTGTTGTTGTATTTGCTCTGCTTGCTCTTGCATTTGTTGAGTATGTTGTTGTAGTTGCTCAGCTTGCTTTTGAACTTGTTCAATTTGCTTTTTTTGCTCTTCTGTTAATACAGAAGAGGCATCTGTTGTAGTAGTTGTTGTATCTGGAGTTGTTGTTCCTTCAGCAGGAGTAGTATTTGGATCTACTACTGTTCCTTCAGTTGGAGTAGTTGTTTGTGGTAATATTGATAAAATATCTTCTTTAGATATATCTGCACCGTAAACAGCTAATTTTGAAGGTAGAACATCAGCAGCTTTTGTAATTATATCTGTACATACTTTCATTAAATCTTCTTCAGATAAAGTAAATACATCAACAGAATTTGAATCATTTAATTCTGGTATTTCAGCTCCTGATTTAACAGAACCATCCATAGCAAATTTTACAGAATATGCTGAGTATTTTCCAGATAAACTAAAGTTAACTTTTTGAGTATCTGTATCTAATCCAGTAGTTTCACAAACTAAATCAAGTGAAATAGCTGTTGTTAAT
Organism: Clostridia bacterium; assembly: GCA_017625035.1. Lineage (GTDB taxonomy): Bacteria > Bacillota > Clostridia > TANB77 > CAG-508 > CAG-492. The sequence goes on along the minus strand of JAGALX010000058.1, from coordinate 4,993 downwards.
GGAGATGAAACAGATAAATTGAATTTTGATTCTGAGCTTGAGTTAACTGTATCATATTTTATTTCTAACATATCTTGTTTTGAACCAGAAGCTTTAGCAGATATTGTTATAGTTCCTTTTCTAGAATCTTCTGCTATTTCATATTCATCTTCAATTATTATTTCTGATAAACTGCTAGCAATGCTTTCTATACTGCTTGTAGTGCTAGATAATGATGAACTTGATGAAGTAGAATTATATGAAGAACTATCTTCATCATCAGATTCTTCTCCTGATAATTTTGAAATATTTTCTAAATCAATTGTATAAGTATTTTTTCCTTCAGCTAATTCTTCAGTAAATATTACAGAACCTTCTTCATCTTCCTTATCATCTAAAATTGCCATTTCAAATTTTATAGGTTCGTTCTTTTTATTAGAGTAGATAGTTAATTTTATGCATTGTTCATTATCTGAATCTTTAAAATCTTCTTTAGCATCTTCTAATTCTTCTACTAAATAAGATAAGAATGAATCAATTTCAGATTCTGTTAATTCTGGAAGTTCTGTTGTTTGTGTTGAAGCTGCAGTTGTAACCATTCCTGCATAAGATTTGCTATATTCTCTTATTACATTGTATTTTTCAACAATTAATTTTTTTATTGTGCTATCATTTTTTACTAAGTCAATAAATTTATTAGTAAAATTAAAAGCGTCTTCACCAGACATTGTTAATGAATATGCTGTTGTTTTAACATCTTCTCCATCAACTGAAATTTCTTGATTTTTCTTTGTAGTATAAAGTTCTTCGTCTACAAGATCAACTAATATATTTCCATAGTTTTTATGTAGTGCATTGAAATCATCTTCAGATATATAGTATAAATCATATGCTAATTTAGCTGAGTCAATTTCTTTTACTTTAGATAAAGCTTCAATAGATTGCTTTGTTTCTTCATCAACTTCCATATTGTTAGCTTTGCAGAAACTTTCGTATTTTGATAAATCCATTGTTAAGTATTTATCATATAAATCTTTTGAACTAATGCTAATTGCAGTATCTTTTGCTAGAATAGAAAGCGCTAAAACTTCTTTACTATTGTTGTATAATCCAATGTCATTTAATATTGCTTTTGTGCCTGCATCATAGCTTCCTTTGTATTTTATACTAGATGAGTTGATTAATTTTTGTGTAGAGTAGTCAATAACTGAGCTTGGTAAGTTTAAATTCATGCTCATGTTTAAGTCTGCTGAATAAGAAGCATCAGTTTTTAAGTTGTTTAAAAACTCTTCATATTCAGAGTATTGTGGTTCTTCTTCATTTCCCACTAATTTTTTTGCTTGCATTGAAAAATTATCACTAGCTGGTTTTAAGAAGTTGAAAACATCTGTAAAGAAGTATAATCCAGTACATGTTCCAGCAGCTACAACCAAAACAGAGATAATTATAATGATTGCCTTTTTCATAAAAATCCTCCTTTTAATATTTTTTACATCAATAATTATTGCATAAAAAACTTTTTTTTACAACATATATTTTGAAAATTTTAGGTGGGATTTGGGGACGGTTCTCTTTTCCCATTTTGGGGAATTTGGGACAGTTTTCAAAATAGCGAATAGTTTTTATTTGTATAAAAAGATATTAAAACTGTCCCAAATTCCCCAAAATGGGAAAAGAGAACCGTCCCCAAATCCCACCCAATTCCTTCCAAAAAACATTGTATTTTTAAAACGACTATGATAAAATTTTAATCAACTGATTATTTAAGAAGGGAGAATATCAATAAAAACAACATGAAACAAGAAAAAGAATTAATTAAAAATACATTTATAATAGCAATCGGAAAGTTTAGTACTCAAATTGTATCATTTCTATTAGTATCGCTATACACAGCAAAATTAACAACAGAGCAATACGGAAGTTATGATTTAATAATCACAATAATAACGTTTATAACACCATTCATAACATTAACATTAGAAGAATCTATGTTCAGATTCTTAATAGATGCTAAAACAAAAAAGGAAGAAAAAAGTATTATTACACAAACAGTAGTAACAATACTAACTACACTATTTATAGCCTGTATAATTATTTTTGGAGTAATAAAAATATTTTCAATAAATACAACAAAACTATTTATACCATACGTTATAGCAGTTGTGTTAATGGCACTTATGAATGCATTGGTAAGAGGTCTTGGCAAAATAAAATTATATTCATTATCTAATTTTATTTTAAGTGTGATTACAATTGTTCTAAATGTAGTATTAATATTAGGTACAAATTTAAAAGTAGATGGATTACTATTATCAGTAATTATTGCAAATCTAGTAATGGTATTATTTTTAGCAGTAAAAGTAAAATTAAAATCATATATAAATATAAAATTAATAAACAAAAAATTAATGAAAGAAATGCTAGTATATTCTATTCCATTAATACCACACAGTTTATCATGGACAATAATCAATTTGTCAGATAGAGTAATAATAACATCAGTGCTTGGAACTTCAAGTAATGGTATATATGCAATATCAAATAAATTCCCTACAATAATAAACACAGTATATAATTATTTTGCAATAGCATGGAAAGAATCGGCAGCCAAAGCACTTCATGAAGATGACAGCAATAAATATTATAATAAAATTTATACATCACTAAAAAATATTGTATATTCAGCCACAGTAGCAGTAATAGCAGTAGTTCCATTTATATTTAATATATTAGTTAATGAAGGATATAAAGAATCATATCTATATATTCCAATTTTAGTATTCTCAGTATATTTTTCAAATATGGCAAGTTTTTATGGTGGAATATTTAGTGCATACAAAAAGACAAAAATAATTGGAACAACTACACTAGTATCAGCAATAATAAATTTAGCAGTAAATATAATATTAATTAAATTTATTGGAATATATGCTGCTGCCATTTCAACATTAATATCTTCAATATTCTTATATATATATAGAAAAAATAAAATGAAAGAATTTGTGATATTAAAAAAATCAAAAGATTTAAAAATGACTATATTAATAACTTTAGTTGTATTTATGTCTTATTATTCAAATAACTACATATTCCAAGCAATTGCTTTAATTTTTACTTTCATATATGCAATTATGATGAATCCAGACATAGTAAAAGGCGTTTTCAGAAAATTTGTAAAAAGATAATGTATTGATTATTAATGAAAATTAGAATTAAAAATAAGCAAATGAAGGTAATAAATATATATATATAGGAAAATAAACTATTAACATCAAATATGAAAGCTCGTGAATAAAAAATATACGATAATTAACAAATAATTAATTACCGTATATTTTTTATTTTTATATAATAGAAAAAAATTTATATAAAAGTAATGTTTGACTAATCTAACTTTCTTTTGAAAATAAAATTTTAATTTAGTTTCACTTTGTGCTCCGAAACTAAAAAGTTTCATTTTGTTTCCTATTATAAAATTATTATATAAAAAAGAATTATTCACTTACTAATTCAGCTTTACATACTTTTTTCTCTTGGCGTTTATGTAATAATTTCATAACTAATCTTCCAGCTGGTTGAGCAAGTAAAATTTCACACCAAAAAGCTACGAAAAAGTTTCTTGGCCAGTGTGAAAAAAATTTTCAAAAAAATACTATATCAAATTCACAAAGTTAACATAAAATTTGTGAATCTGATAAAAATCTATGCAATAATTATGTTTTCATAAAGATACCCAAAACTGAAGGAATAACAAATTTTCGTAAAGAAAATTTTTGATATATTGAAATAAAAAAAGTGAAATGTTATAATCAAAAAAGATAAAGAAAAAAATAATAAAAAAAGGAACGTAATTATAAAAAACAAAAGAGAAAGGATGAATTATATGAGCTTATTAAAAGAAATAAAAACAACTTTATCAAATGAAGAAGATAAAAACAAACAAAAAATGAGTATATTAGTAATAATATTTTTAATATTAATATTTATAATTTCAGTAGCATTAGCAATATATGCTTGGGGAAAATATCAATCAACAATAAAAGGTAATGCAACAGCCCAAGTAGCAAAATGGAGTTTCAAGCTTGTAGATGAAAACACAGAAACAAGCGATGTAATAGATTTTGCATTAACAAGAACAGATAATTATCAAAATGTAGTAAAAGAAAAGCTAGCACCAGGAACATTTGGAGAGTTTCAAATAGGAATTGATGCAAGAGGAACAGAAACTATATTAGAATATATAATAAATGTTAATTTAGAAAATAAACCTACAAATTTAAAATTTTATTCAGATAGTGAAAAAACACAAGAAATAGAAGTACAAAACAATCAATTCATATTACAAGGATTTATGGACTTAGAAGATGTAAAAGAAATTAAGACAATAACTATTTATTGGGACTGGCCATATAGAACTGGGTCAAATAATAACGAAATAGCTGAAAATGATAGAATTGATACTGAAGATGTAGGAAAAACAATGACAATGAAAGTATCTGTAACAGGAACTCAATCACCTGAAATGATAGTATTTTCTGTAGAAGGAATAACATATTATGCAGAAAAAGGAATGACTTGGGGAGAATGGGTAGAAGAACCTAAATACAATGTGGGTGGCTATTATTGGAATGGCTTAAATGAACTTATTAATGATTCAATAGAAACTGGAGATTCTGTATATGGTCAAATTAATGATAAGGGAACGAATAGTAGAGTAACAAAAGAACATAAAATTTTTGAATACAATTATACGCATGGTGGACTAGGTAATAGTGGAGGTTCTAATGATTAAATGATGAAATAGAAAATATAATAGAAACTATTAAATTAAAATTAGACGATAATTATTATAACAAAACTAATTATCGTCTAATTTTTTATATAATAGGAAAGTCATACAAAATAAAAAAAGATAGCTTAAATATAGATAGAAACAAAAATAGACCAAATCAAAATAATAATTTGGCATAGTAAAATATAGAATTGAATTATAATTAATTGTCCTTATAAATGT
>JAGALX010000008.1 GCA_017625035.1 Clostridia bacterium | reverse complement strand
CTGATATATCCATTAAATTTTTCATCTCCTTAAACCTCCAAATACATTCTATCATGTACTTGGATATTATGTAAAAAAAGTGGTCCATTTTTCAATTGTAATCAATTGATTTTTTGGTCCACTTTTAATATATCAAAAACAGCATTTCTAATAATACTTTCGTACTTCAGATATGTATTATAATAATTTATAATTCCGTTTATATCACTAATTAAAACCTCTGGCTTTTGCCAAGCTCTAACATCAAACACATAATCAGCAATGCAATCAAATTTAACATTTACAATGTATTTACCATCACTAATACCATCTTTACAATATATGTCTTCATACTTTATCTCAAGCTTGTCTAATAAATCTTTATATAACTCTGAAAAATGATATAAACCTTCATCAGAATCAGCTCCGTAATCCATAAAATCCTCTATTTTCTTTTCATTCAAATATTTACTTATTTCTAAATCTATTTTAACGGATTCCTTCAATTTCTCCTCCTTTTCAATAGCAAGTATTTCATCATAACATTTATATAATACATCTTTTGTAACTGGAGGATATACCATATCTAAATACCATTGAATTTCACTTTTAATTTCATTTAAGAGTTGCTTTCTTGTTGTACCTTTTGGCATATAACAAAAATTATCTTCAATTAATATTTCTTTTGCAATTTTGTGTAAGTCCTCATTTCCTTCTAATTCTTCCATTAATATATATTCGTCACTCATATAGTTCACCTCTTATGATTCAATTTCTTCACATTCTTCATTTTGATTTTCTAAAAGATTATTAACTACATATTTTTCGGCATATTCTATAAACTCATCAAAATTTTCCAAAAATCTTTCAGGCATATTTTTCCAATTTTCATTACTACTAATTTTATATTCTCTTGTCATAGAATCGTAACAAAAATAAGATTTACCAGATGGACTATAAAAACATCCTGAACAATCATCAAAATCAAGCCATTTCCAATCTTTCAGTAGCTCTTCTCTTTTAACTCTCTCATCATTTTCTATTATCTGCTGTCTTTTAGGCTCTAATAATTTCATTCTTTCTTCAGATATACATTTTTCATAACAATATTCCTTATCAAAAATCCCTTCATACTCTTCTTGTGTTAAAAATACAAAATTCTTATCAATATACTCTGCCATTTTTACATATTTATTCCAATCGTCTAAAACTTCTTTTCTTTCTTTTTCAGTAGTACATTGATCTAGAATATAATCAACTTGCTCCTTATAACTTTCTAAATAATCCTTTGCAGAGCACATTTCAAAATGCTTTCTATATCCATCTGAAAAACCTACCTTAATTTTTGGCTCATTTTCATTTATATCTATAACAAGAATACCATCATTATTATCTTCTATTTCAGGATTAAACTTGAAATTTGTTCCATTATCTTCTTGAAAACGATATAGATAGTTTTCTTCAATCAAATCAATATTTTCTACATAGCTACCAATTTCTAAGTTAAGAGAACTCAATGAATCTAATATTTTTAAATCACTTCTACTTTCCATATTTGTAATTTCAAAATTTTCACTAAAGAAATTAGAATATCGTGCCTCTGCATTTTTCTCAATATATTTCAATAATTGATATGCTCTAGAAATCATATATGTTCCCCAATTCCATTGCAAATGCTTAGCAACTAATGTTTCTCCATTATTGTACCTTATATAAATTTGAGATCTTTGCCCCATTACTATCTCACCTCACTTTCTTGCAATTCACATTGACTTTCTAAATAATTATCAAATTTACTTAAAGCTTCCACATATTCTTGTCCATAATATCTTTTCATAAATTTTGTAAATGTATCTGTATACGGATCTCCAATATCAATTCTATCTGTTACAGAAACTATTACATCTTCGCCATCATCTACAATGATTGAGAATTTTGTTTTGATATATCCATAGTTATACTTTTTATTTCTTCCATATACTCTATTTACTAAATTGTCCATTTCTTTAATGGTATACACTTTTGGGTCATCACCATTGGTTCCAGCCGTTGTTGTTCCAAATGCATTGTCCTCTGACCAATGAACCAACACTTTTACTTTGGAATCAAGATTTTCTAATTTTTCTATTGATTTTAAAATCACCAATTTTTTATCTAGATTATAAAAATTTTCAAAATCTGATTTATCCCCATCAAAATCCAGAATATATTTGTATTTTGATTTATATTGCTCTGGAACTTTCTCTAACATTTCATCATATCTATATATTATCTTTTTATGTAACTCTCTGTCATATACATTTTTGATTCTGTTATACATTGATGTGTCTAGTATCTTATTATTCTTAAAATCTTTAATATTGTATTTTTGTAGATAATAGCTCATTGTAGATTCTAATTCCCCATAAGAGTTTCTTTCACTTGCATATTTCTTAGCAATTTCTGATAAAACCTTATATTCTATATAGTCATCAAACTCATCTTGATTACCAATACTTGGTCTTAACATTTCATTTTCAAAATCTTGACTCCAACTATTAATAGTATATGTATATCCTAACTTAGATGGACTTGTACTTCTTGAAAAACATAAATCCTTATATAACTCATATCTTGTATCTACCTGCATAATAAAAACCTCCTAAAATCCAATCTCATTATCTTCGGCATAGCCACACTTAAAACTTTTCCCACAGTTAAAGTTTTCTTTAAATTTTCTTCCATAATCCTAAATACCTCCTATAAAAAAATAAAAGACAGAAAATAAAACATTAAAGTTTTTTCTGTCTTTAAAGATTTAATTTTTTAACATAACGAGAGGAGCTTATTTATATGTTTTGTAAATAAATCTTATACTATAATTATACTTGGGGTTATATGAAAAACAATGAAATGATTTTGAAGGATTTTTGAAATACACTTTTATACTATAACCTTTCTTATAACTATATTCTCATCAATCCTATCTCTATCAAGCTCTACCATAGGAGCCCTATGACCAAACTTTTTTTCCCTAACTTTCCTTTTTTGTTCAATTACTTTTTTATTTTCATCTTTGTTGGCATTATTTTTTATCTCTTGCTCTATATCCCATATTGGAATTAATGCATTAGTTCGTTCTTCTCTTGCGGTTTCCCTTATTATTCTTACTTTAGTACAAAAATCTTCATCTCCAAGTGATAATAAGCGATTAAAAATCCATTTTGATAAATCAGGGGCTTTTGTCATTGCAGGATTTTGACCTGAAAACATAACTAAAAGATATGGTCTATTAATTCTTAATACTTCAGCAGGTGTTAATAGTGCTCTTTGTGCCAAACTCATAGATTTACTTTTATTTACAGAAGAGCTACCCATATTTCCAGAATTTGATTCTGAATATGAACTACAAGTATATGTACCGTAATTTTTTACTGATTTTTTCTGCTGTTGTATCATTTGAGGTCTTTAGATAGCACCATATATGGCAATTATCTAAAATATTTTGTGCTGTATTTTCATCATATTTGCTATTCAGTTGAGAAAATGATTGCAAGAATAAGTTAAATCTTATTTTTCTTCCTCCACCAACAGTTAAAAATCCGACCAAAGTTTGAAATTGCACTAAAATTTCCGAAATTCATCCAATATAAAATTAACTCTATTTTTTAATGCTCCACCATTAACATCTGCTATATTTACAAGTTGCTGATATATTTGATTTACAAACAAAGAGCATAAAGAATAAAAAGTAAGTTTTTCATCTGGTAGAATCATATAAAGTACTGTCTTCTTATTTGCTAAGTCCTCTGCCCTTATTTCTGTTTTACTTGTCATACTTGCTATATATTCATCACTAAATAAAACTAAACTATTAAGTGCTGATGTAAAGAAACTTGCTCTAGTTTTTGATGGTGCTATACTTGCAGGAGCAAATGAAGCAATAGCAGGGTGATTTGGATTGGGTGCTATACTTGCTGTACCATTCCTTATATCTTCTAAAAATTTATCCATAAGCATTGAGCCATCTTTTTGCTCTTTGCACATAGTACTTAAAAAGTAATACACATTTGCTATATTTTTATATTCTTCTGGAGCTTCCATACATACAGCCATAATTCCTGTTTTTATAGTGCTCTTTTCCCCATCATTCCATATCTTTTCTCCGTTTTGCCTCACCCACCAAAGATTCACAAATATCTGATGCCTTATTTTGAGCTTGTGCTATATTTCCTTTTTTTATTTCGTCTATTACTGGTTGTAAAAAATTATAACAAGATGACCTCATAGGATTTTTAAAATCAAGAGTTACTACATTATACCCTAGTTGTTTCAATCCTCCTGAAGTATATTCAAAAAGCTCTCCGCTTAGGATCACTTATTATCATTGATTCTCCTGCTAATGCACAATTATATATACTTTCGATTACCATACATCTTGTTTTTCCTGACCTTGTTGCTCCGAACTGTTAGTGTATGAACGTTATCTCCAACATAATATATGTCTTCAACTGTTCTGACATTTACAAAAGGAAACTTTGATGTTCTACTAAACACCTTTCGCTCTCTTTTTCCAAGTGCAATCCCACCCTTTTTGAAAACTTTTGATTCATCTTTAGGTATTTCTTTCTTATCTATTTTTGAATACTCCTTATTAATCAACATTTTTAATTTTGGCTCATCAATATTTTCTTGTTCATTCACTTCTATTTTAGGTATCTTAATTCTATTAATAGCTTTAGTTTCTTCATCTGCATTAAAAAGTAATTTTTTTATTGTGATATTTTCAGGATCTATTGTATTCACACTAAACACCTTTGAAAATTTTTTAGAAGAAAGCCACCACGAAGAGCCTTGTTGTGTCTGCTTATCTCCTACTGCAACTGGAATTTCTATATCATCTGTAACTTTAAATACACCTGATTTATAATCTTTTAAACCAAACCACCTTTTATAATTTGAAGCAAAAATTATAAGTCCAAACATTGCAAGTATTATCCAAAACATTTTATTTACAGCCTCATTATTGATAGCTCTATCTATCATAATATCAACATTAAGATTTAATATCTGCTCTGGATTTTGGCTATATACTAAACTTAGGACATTAGCTATTAAAACAGACAAAACAACAGAAATACTTCCTACAATTATAAAAAAAATAATATTAAAAATTACTGTTTTTCCAATTTTCACTTTAACACCTCCTACAAAGTTTGCTCTGCAATAACAATCAATCTACTACTATGCTTCCCTTGTATACAAGTAATTAAAGTAAGCTCTGTTGTATCTGTATTATCCAATATAGATAAATCTTTTTCATTAACTTCTTTCATTTCTTTTACTTGAAATTTAAAATCTTGATTATTAATCCTATAATAAATTTTATCTCCAATTTCAAGTTCATCAATTCTATCAAAATAAAAATTTCCTGATTCATAATTTGCTGTATTATTATGACCTGCTAAACATATATTTCCGTTCAATAATTCCTGTGCCTGAAATATGACCTACATTATTTTTTAATACCATTACATCAGAGCCCTCATCAATTGGTGCTATCAAACTTATTTTTGGTATTGTAATTTGCCAATCATACTTTATATCAATTTTATCTACAACTTCACCATCTTCAATTATCTCTTTGACTTCAATTGTTGATACTTCTTCTGTAGTTGAAGTAAACATATTTCTTTCAATCTTAAAACTTAATGTAATAGCAATAAAAATAGAAACCATAAATATAATTGCAATTACATATCTTTTTCTAACTCTAACTTCCTTCATTGCTACCTCCATCTAAAATTTAAAACTATTATTTTTTGCTATTATAAAAATTGATTTTCTTTGTTTATTTAATTGAATATAAGCTCTCTTTCCTTTTAATTTTGAATAACTTGATTCTTTAATTTTTAAAACAAAATTATTTCCATTTATCTTTTCAGAATTAGTAATATCAATAATTGAGCCATTTTTAATCTTTTGTGATTTTATCTTTACCATTTTTCCATCTTGAATATTATAAACAGTAGCATTTTTATTAAATAAAATACTTGCTAACACTAATACAAAAATACCACCCACAATTAATGTTGGTACAATATAATCCTTTTTCTCTTCCTCAATCTTATTTTCTTCTTTTTCTGTATATTTTATAGTGTAGTTAAACTTATTTATCTTTGATTTAACAGTTCCTTCATATGTAGCTTGTACCTTATATGTATTCGCATTTTTTTCTGTTACAATACATTGATATAAAGCTTTTCCGTTGTATGACTGAGGTACTTTAGTTTCATCTATTTCTGTAATACTATTAGCTGACCATTCAACATTTATAAGTACATATTCCTTTCCATCAATATTTCTATTTTTAGCAATCTGTTCTAAGTCATTAGTTGCCAGATTATTATAATAAATTAATTTACTATCTATTTTTTCTTGATAACCATTATCAATTTCAGTTATGTCAAAGTCCTTTATAAAAAGTTCTCCACTATATTCTTCATCTTCATAAATGTATGTATTGTCAAATTGTGATTTAAGATAATTATCATCAATAAAATCTAAAACTTTCTCCTCTGAAACATAACTTTGAAATTTTACATCAGGATCTATAACTTCTTTATCAAATCCACTATATATGTAAGTTTTTCCTTCTTCTTCAATTTCTTTGTTTATAGAATTAACATCTAAATTATCAGTTGTAAGTATATTCCTTTTGACTTCCTTCGCCCAAACAACTGATGATATGTTCATAGATACAATTATAAAAATAATAAATAATGCTTTCTTCAAACCAATTCGCATAAAAATTCCCCCTACTATATTGCAATTTTTAATAATTCAAAAAATATCTCTCTTAAACTTTCATTTATCAAAACTGTTGCACCAATACTAGACAAGCAAAGTACAATTGAATATAAAGCTACTTTAGATGTCTTTAGTATAAAACTAGACAGATAATATATTATCTTATCAAGTTTTGAGCTTTGTTCAATAACAACCTTCTTATCATAATCAATGTCATATTTCTTTCTTAGCTGTTGCTCTTTTTCTTTATTCTTCATTTCAATCTTATATCTCTCATAAAATCCTTTATTTTTTCCTTTCATATAAATCCCCCCTCCTATTTATTTCTTAAATAATTTTTTAAAATTAAATTTATTTTTCGGTTTCTGCTCTTCAAAATATGAATTAGACAAATATCGTCTTAAAACCTCTTCTAAATAAGATTTTGATTTAAGTTCAAATGGTTCAGGTTGATATTCATTAAAATAAACATTAAAATTTCCCATTTGAGATTTTATTTCTTTTTGATCTTCCCTCTTTACAAAGTTATACACAAAATAAAGTCTGTCCTGTTCATTTGAAATTCGTATCTTTTCAAATGTTTCAGAAATATACTTATATTCCCAAAGACAACTTCCTAAAATTATAAATTTAATATCTTTATTCAAAAATGAGGCAAGTTCTGAATCGCTTAGCTCTGAAGTTACTCCAAAATCATAAATATAGAAATCGTAATTTTGAGATGTTATATCTCCTATTTTTGACAAATCGTAAAACATCTCCATTCCGTTGGCTCTTACTTCTCCAATAGAAGGAAAATGCTCTATTCCCATTTTGTTTATTTCATTAACATCTGTTAAATTTACAATGTCATTATGGTTATTTGCCTCTATCAAACAGGCCTTTACATTTGGAAGTTCATTAAAGAAATGTAATAAATTAATAGCCCAAGTTGTTACTCCAATATGCCTTGTTACACCTAATACACCAATAGTCACATCTTGCTTTATCTTCTGAAATTCAGTTTTTATAACAGAATTATTACTTGTACTCTTTCCCAAAATATCAATCCTAAATTGACTTGCTTGAGCATAAGTCATCCCCTTGTTACTAAAACATATTTTTAATTGGTCATACATTTGTGTATCTGTACTTGCAGTTACTAAATTATAAATTCCCATATAAAAGCATTGAGATAATATTTCATTACCTTTTCTAAATCCTGAACAAATCAGTATTATTCTAAATTCAAAGTTCCATCTTAACTTATCTAAGTTTTTTAGTATTTCATCATTTTTAGATGAATTTACAAAAGCTGATAAATCCAATACTAGATAATCAATATTATTTATTGCTCTTAAATCTTCTCTAAAAAGCTCTGTAATATTAAATTCATTCAACATTCTGGCAAGAACAACTATGTTTTGCTCTTCTATAACAGTTTCTAGCTGATTGTTTCTTGCTTTTCCCACATAAATCAATTTTTTTATTTTATCTTTACTTTCTTCACTTTGTACTGATTTACCATCTCTCTTGTAAACTTCATAACCTTCTATTGAAGTCATTTCGTTATCCATTTGCTCTCCTCTCCAAAAATATAAGAGAAAGAGCCTTAAATTTGCTCTTTCTCTTATATCTTTTATTTTTTATGTATTTATATAATGTTATTCTATACTATAATTATACTTAGTATTATTCCAAAAACAATGAAATGATTTTGAAACAAATTTGAAATTAGACTTATATCAATCATCTTGGAAATCACCATAATCCTCTAATTCATAATAATAAATCCCATTAATATCATCAATTACTTCAATTCTATCAGAATCTATGTTTTCAATTGGAAAATCATTTGCATTTATTTTAATATTATTTTCATTTTCTGAAGGATTTATTTTACTTTTATTTATTATTATAGAAACTACTACAAGAATAACTATTATGATACCTAAAACTACAATTTTAATTAACTCATCTTTATTACTTTTATCACCCATAAAAAAAACTCCTTTACCATTGCTTATATGTTTCAATTGTATCTTTACCTATTAAATATGATAGTGGATTCACAGCTTCGCCGTCTATTCTAACTTCAAAATGTAAATGCTCTCCAGTTGCCCCACCTGTTTGACCTTGTATACCTATAACCGTACCTGCTATAACTATATCTCCAACCTTAACAAGTGGTGTATCTCTCATGTGTCCATATCTTGTTCTAATTACTTTTCCATTAATATTATGCTCTATCTCCACCCAATTACCATACCCACCTTTATCAAAACTTGAAACAGTAACTTTACCATCTGCAACGGCTAAAATCTGTGTTCCTCTTTTCCCAACAATATCAGCTCCTTTATGTGGTCTTATAACTTTTGAAATTGGGTGCTTTCTGTTTGGATTGAATGGAGATGTTAGAATTGCATAATCTTCTGGGAATGGTAATGGTAGAGTTCCACCTTTATAAATCATATTTTCATATTGAGTATGGCTTATTTCACTACTGCCTTCATCATTATTTTGCTCTGTTGAATCTTCTTCTGTTCCTGATTGAGATGATGTTTGTGTTGTTGTAGTTGAAAATTCACTAACTGTTGTAGAAAATCCATCTACAATATAGTAAGCTGTTAAAATAATTAGACTAATGCTCACAATAAGAATAATTTTTAGTGTTAATTGTTTTCTTAACCAATATTTATAGTCTTTTATATGAAACATAGACGAAAAATCCACTATATCAACCCCTTCAATAAATATTAATTTCCTCCTCCAGTCAAATATGGCTTTTCCCAATTCTGTCCTTTTATTCTACATAACATACGAGAAGAACCTACTACAAGTAGACATTGCCCTCTAACCTTGTTAGACAATAAATTAGTTTCTTCTGTTGTAAAATCCCATAGTGCTTTTGCTTGTTGGAGATTTTTTCCATCCATTCCGAAAGAATAATTTGTACGCTGAGTTATCAAATAATGCTTGTCCATATTGCTTTATGCTTTCTGCTAAAAAGTCTATTATACTTTGTGTTATAACAACTAATGAACAATTATATTTTCTAGCTCTTTTACTAAAGTTTCTTAAAAACTCCATTCCCTGTGGAACTTTTGGATCAAGTAATAAATAACTTTCATCTGCTACAACCATAAATCTTTCATTTCTATCTTTAAAGGCTGAATTCTGACAAAATCTAAGCATATTAAAATATTGACAGCTTTTTACATTTTCTTTACTACCTTCCATATTAGAAGTATCTAGCACCATAAATCTAGAGGTATCTTTAATACTAGTGTAACCATTAAAAATTTGTGAATCTGCTCCGTATTGCTAATTCTCTAATAATTGATGATAACTGCTCATAATCTTCTTTTCTATTATCTTCAGATTCATCTTGCTTTTTTAAAAGTAAATTATATAAATCCTCCATAATAGGAAAATCCTCATTATTTAATAAACTAATATCAGTTTTCCAAGTAATATTAAATTTTCTATACAGTTCCTCCAAAACTTCGTTTAAAATTGCAATAGATCTAACTGAAAGAGTGTCTTTAAAATATAGGCTAAAAAAAGTTCCTAGATTTTGAAAGTGCAAAGCTAAAGCTGACTTTTTGGTTTCTCTATCTTCTTCTAAATCAACTGTTGCCAAATTGAAAACTTGAAGTGGATTTATTCTTCCAACGTTTTCTCCAATACCTCCTGAACAATCAATCCACCTTGAATTTTCAATCTTTAAGCACATATCTTTGTACTCCTTCTCAGGGTCTATAATTGCTATTTTTGTACCTGAAATATATTCATTAAGAATAATCTTTTTTACAGCATAAGACTTTCCTCCACCTGATTGACCAACAATTGTCATATTACTATTTGTTCTATCTGCTGATTTATTAAATATATCAACTGCAATCATTCTCCCTGATTCATCAGAGCCCAAATAATAGCCTGTCTTATCTGCAAATCCAGATCCTGAAAATGGTTGTCCTGCCATTAGAGTACCAACTTGCATATTTTGCTTTGAAATTCTAAATATTTCTTTATCCTGTAGGCCAAATGGAGCAACTTGTCTATATGCCTTATCCATCATAAAAGCTAAACTACGAACTCTCATACCTAGTACAGCTACTCTATTTTTAAATATCTTACAATTTTCCTCTAACTCAACCTCATTGTTGCCTGAAACTTGTGCCACTATTGAAACATATACATAAGAATTATTATTATTTTCAATATCTTCTATAATTCGTATAGAAGCTTTATACCTAGCCTCTGCCCTTATCTTTTCAACCTCATCACGAGTTGTGTTATATATATTCTTATCTGAATTTGTACCTTTTTTTAATCCATCCAAAAAAGTTTGTGGGTCAACAGGATTTACATATATAGAAATAACTGTATGTTTAATATTAGCCAAACTTGAAATCCAACCTAAATTAGGCTTTTCAGGATATGAAGATATAAAATAGATTCTTGCAATTTTATCTCCAGTTTCCACAATATCTCTTCTTATTTTTAATCCCTGTGGAGCTATAAGCTCTAGCAATTTCTCGTTAATAGGCATTGCCTCAATCTGTTTTTTATTCATTTCTTATCCTCCTTGCTTTTTATAGTCTATTCTATTCCGTAAATGATAGTAATCCTGTGATTCTTCTGTTGTTGTTTCCGGATTCGTGAAACTATCACATAATTGTTGTAATTCTTTTTCTGTTAAAAATTTCGTTTTAAATCCTGCATTTAAAAGCTCTACTGATAGCCTATTTTTTCTAGTATTTAATAAATCTTCAGCTCCTTCTTTATCTCTAGTCCATATTTTTAAATAAATTTCTTCTTCAAGTGCTATACCAGTATTAGAAAGTGTATTTAAACCTTCTATTCTTTTTTGAAGAAGTGCCTGAATTTGCGTATCAGTTTCCTTCATCATTAATTCTGCTTGATAATCTGTCATTTTACTTACATCTACAGGTCTATTTGTTAAAAATAATCCAAAGCTTTCTGTTTCCATTGAAAGCTCCCTTGCTAAATTTAAAGCAATAAAACCTTGCTCTTTTTGAGTTTTTAGTCTTGTATTCTCAGGGAAAACCTGTATATATGTAACAATGAAATTATCTGTTGTATATAAAAAGTCTCCTCTAATATCTTTTATCTTCAAAAACTCATTTACAGTAATTGAAATTGGCTTTTTATCACTTTTTACTTTTTTTAAATTCATATACTTTACCTCTCTTTACCTGATATTAATTATTATAAAAGCTCTCTTTATCCATAATTGACTGAATTTCTATACATTCTTTTACATCATACTTATAAAATTTCTGCAATGAATAAAATCTTGTAATAGCCTTAATCATTGAAATAACACTTTGATTATTATTATCTTTAATATTTAATACAAATGTTCCACCACCTAAAATTGCAACTATTCCTGCTGAAGTAAAGAAGTTATTTGTAATACCATTTAATATAATTCCTACAATTACTCCAATAATACTTGAAATCCCAGTATATATAAGCTCTCTAATTCCAATTCCCTTAATCAATTCAAAGCGAATACTTACATTTTTAGGAATATAAAAATCAACTTGTCCTTCCATAAAACCTCCTTTATACCCCTGGTACATAGCAATCGCCACTTTCAACATCTCTTTTTACTTCATCATAAGAGTGCCAATTTATTATATAACCAGTATTTTTAGAAAATCTTGTTGATGAATCAAGATCTTTTACAGATAAATATTCAGATATTTTTTTACCGTTTTTTCCTTTATCATCAACACCTGAATAACTATCATAAGCCTCTTTATGTACACGATATAATTGAACTTTAGTTGTTAGGTCACTACCACTTGAAAATCCCTGACAATCATTAAAATACTTCAAAGCGTCTACTCTAACCTTCATATCTTCATAACCATAAACATACATATCAGCAAAAGACCAACCATTATCTTGTTTTTTACCATAAAGCTCTTTATCTCTACTTGTAACAACATATTTTTCACCATCAATAATTACAACTTCCCTTCCTTCTTTGTCATTATCATTTAGAGATGTATTATCATCAATATATTCAAGACCTGTATTCTCAGGAAGTTTTCCAATTCCAAAATATGTATCATCACTATATGAAACCCCATTACTAAAAAAATAATTCTGTGTAACAGATACCGTTGTTGATATAGTTATAACTAAAACCAATGCAATCAAAGACTTTTTTATTTTCTTCAGATATACAGGCATTTCATCAGTATCTACTAAACCTTTAAATAAAGCTATCAAAATTGACATTACACACGCAATTATTCCAAAAACATATATAAAATCAAGTACAGCTTGTAAATTGCTAGATTCCATAACTTACTACCCCTCTTCCTATTTTGTTTTATTAGACTTTAACGATTTCCAAGTACCAATAGCTCCTAAACCGTCATGAACTGTATCAATAGCTCTATTAACTTTTTGACCAACACCGAACCCTTTTGCTGGTGCTATAAATTCCTGTAAAAATTGAGGTGTTTGATTACATACTAAACAAACTGCTATTGCATAAATTAAATGATTCTTTGAGGCAAGTGTCATAGCTAAAATTAGCAATAATAATTGAACAATAATGGTGCAAATATTTTGAAGAAATTTTTTTATAACAATTGAAAAAGCTCCACCGTTACTTGAAAGCAATCCAATAGCTGTAAATGGAACAATCAATCTTAAAATTAAAAGCTCTATTCCTCTTCTGATTAATTGCCAAATTAAAATTAAAAATTCTATAACTAAGATTAGACATACTATTGCTGAAAAAATACCACTATTACACCAATTTGCTAAATCATTTACTGAAAAGCTTGAAGTTTCCATCATTGCATTTTTTATGCTTTCAAAAATATTTCCACCAATTTGAACTCCACAAGTGTAAAAATATCCAAAACAAAGCATTATAGTAATTGCTTCAAAGAGCCCTAAAACAACATGAACTGGAGAAACGTCATCCTCTCCTGATTTCCACAAAAAATATGTTTCTATCATTTTCTTAATAAAAACAATCACTAACATAATAATTGCATATTCATATATAACCTTATAAACACTATTCCAATTTACATTTATATCTCTAAATTGTTTTTCAATATAAAATGCAAAATAATATAGAGCTTTTAAAAACGAATCAATAGTATTGGCTGAAGCTCCGATAAAGTCAGATAATAATTTCACGATTTCTTTGGTCATACGCCTTCCTCCATTTTATAAATTTAACTAAAATATCCCATTATTAAATTAACAATTACTGTTACTAGAGTCGAAGCCATAACTATTATTAGGGTTGTTATTAGTTTCTTTTTGTAACGAGGTTGCTCTTGCTCTTCACCTGAAAACATTTTGAACAGAAACCACAATATAAATGGAATTGATACAACAGGAATTAACCATCTAAGAGTTCCTGACATATCTTGTGCCATATCAAATATACCTTTTCCAACAGCTGATTCTCTTATTTTTCCACCATTTGAATCAATCGACACAATTTCTGCAAAAACAGAATTTGATTTGATTAAAGCTAGAGCTATTGCTGAATAAACTCCTAATCCCATTTTCTTAACTTTTTCTTTAATCTTCATGCTAAAATCCTCCTTCATAAATAAAATAAGAGAAGGCCTTTTTACTTAATAACCTTCTCTAAAAATTTTCTATAATATTATTATAACTTCTTTAATTTCAAAAACAATGAAGTGATTTTGAAGTGTTTTTGAAATGAAAAAAGATACAATAGTAGGACTTTACTATTCTATCCTTAATTCACAAGGTTCTACAAATTCATCTAATTCTGTATATAAATGCTCTTTAGAGTGTTTATCATGTTGTTCAACACAAAATTTTATAACTTCATTTATATATTCTTTATAAGTTTTCATTATATTCTCTATATAATCCAATTCTCGCAATTTTGTTTTAATTTTATCTGATAAGCAATCATATCTAAATGCTTTAGACACACCTATGACAAATATGATTTCACAATATTTATCTATTATTTTGTCCTCTATTAGTGTTTTATTATCTCCCTTTATCAAATCAGCCATTTCTTTAAATTTATTTCTTCCTATTATTTTCAACATCGCATCAATACAATCAAACTTCATACTTTTTCTCCATTTCTAAATATCATTTTCTATTATTTTATCCCCATTTTCATTATTATTAAAATTACAATATAAGTTATCAAAAAAGTTGCAATAAACTTCTCTATTTTTTGTTTCATGCACTTTCAATTTGTAATTCTCTTTATATTTTCTAGCTCTTTATCAATTAATCTTTTGCTCAACAAAAAATCGTTTCTTTTAATACAACTATCTAATCTTATTTATAATTTTAGTAATTCTTCTGTATTTTTTTGTTTCTTTAGTATTGCTGTTCAATCTTTTGACTCTATGGTTTTGCTGACTTTTTCTACTATAATTATCTTCTCAATGCTTTCCAATATAAACTCATATTTCTTTTTGTATTACCAGTAAAACGATAATAGCATATTTTTGATATAGAATCAACCAAATAAATAAAATGAAAAAAGGAACGAATATAAATATGAATAAAATTATAAAATATAATGGAAAATTAAATGTAATTGGTACTAAAATCAAAAAAATTAGATTAGAACATGGTTGGTCATTAACTCAGCTTTCAGATCAACTAATGTTTCTTGGCTTTGATATTCCCAAATCTTCTATAGATAATATTGAAAAAGGAAAACGAGTTGTAAAAGAATATGAATTTTATGCACTTTGCAAAGTTTTTGACATCTCAATGGAAGAAATGCTAAAAGATTTTATAAAAAATTTAAAATAATGATTAGAGCTTTACTGAAAAGTAAAATCTAATCTTTTTTATTTATTATTCAATTTTTCATTATTATTAAAATTGCAAAATAAATTATCACAGAAATTACAATAATCAGCCCTTAACTTTCGTTTAATACATTTTTGCTCTGTCATTCCATTTATATTATCAAGCTCTCTATCAATTAATCTTTTGCTCAATAGCAAATCATTCCTACAAGTCAAATCTTCTAACATTTTTAGTGTATATAAAATGTGCTTGTATGGTTTAATAATACTCTGTATTTTTTGTTTCCAATTGCTCTCATCTAAACAACACCTTATTTCTTCTAATATTAGAATCTCATCATTTTTTTCCGCTCTTATCCCCTCCTAAAAAACTAATACTACTTTATGAAACATTTTTCCATTTTATTTAGTCATTAATATTATAGTACTTTTATTTTAGAACACATTAATAATAATGTGTTCTATTTTTACAAACAGCTTTTTTGTTTGTCTGCCCACAAATTGTATCAAATAATAATGTTAAAATCAAGCTATTATTTAGAAATTAGTATATTGGAGGTGAATTGCATTTGAATATTAGGAAATACTATGACAAATTAGATGGTAGATTAAATATTGTTGGCAAAATTATTCAATCAAAAAGAGAATCACTTAATTATTCAAGGCAATATGTTTCTGATAGATTGATGAATATAGGTATTGATATTTCCGAACATGCAATATATGAAATAGAAATTGGAAAAAGAACTGTAATTGATTATGAACTTGGAGCAATTGCTAAGATTTTAAATATAAGCTCCGATGAATTACTAAGGGATTTTTATAAAGATATAGATTAAATAAAAAAAGATTAGAAGTTCATGAATCTAAATTAAACTTCTAATCTTTTTTATTATGTTTTTACTTTTGAAATATCTTCTTCTAAAATACTTCAAATTACTAAATAACTAAAATTTTTAATCTATCTTTTTATAAAATTTAATTGATAATAAAAAGTTTATAATTTTTTCAAATAATTTATTATAACAAAAAAGAAATGTTACTTCCTTTTCTTAATATTAATTTTTCTATAATATTATTTTATTTAATATAGTTGATATAACCAATTTGGGCGTAATCTTTATATCTAATGAAAAATACTTATATAATATATTTTTATTTTGATATGTATCCACAAATTTCGTTGATTTTATAATATTAGTTTTTATATTATTTAAACTTTTGTTGTTTTTTATTGCAATAACTTTATATACATTTTCTTCTAAATTTTCAAGTAATTCCACACTTTGACTTTTATAAATATACATTATTGTCTCAACTATATATTGCGTACCTTTCAATTTAAAATTATATCCTAAATTTGATAATTCAAAAATAACTTTCTTATTAATATTTTTAATATCTGCTCCATTAATTAATCTCTCATTAATGCTAATTAGATTATCCATTATCTGTTTCTCATTTATACTTTCTTCTATTGTAATTACATCTATTTCTTTTATATTAGTAGTGTCTATAGATTTTGGATTAACTAATATAGCATTTATTTCGTTTTCTGACACTGTTTTTAGTACTTCTTCTTCTGTTGTTGCAATATAAGATTTTATATTTATCTCTTCTACATTATTGATAATTCTATTCATTATAAATTTTATGTTTTTAATACAATTGTCTGCTATAACAATTTTAAGGCTCATTTTCTCTAATAACTCACAATACTTTTTTCTTGTATTGCATTATCAATAGTATTTACAGTATAGTCTTTATATCTATCTGCATTTAATATAGAATTATCTACATCATCTTCTGTAACATTATTTTCTAGTAAATTATAGTCAACCTCTCTATAAAATTTATTATATGCTTCTTCAATTACTTTAATAGTGATAAGAGTATCCTTATCTATCCATATTTCTTTATATGAGTTATCTGTATCTGTTCGTATAACATAACACTTAATTCCATTCATTTTTTTCTCTTTGATTGATAACCCTAACTTATTAAATTTTGTATATGTTTTCTTATAATTGATTATCTCAGAAAACATTTCAAATACTTTTCCTTTTTCGATTTCAATGAAGTCTTGCTTATAATAGTCGATCTGTTTTAAATCTTCATATACACAAACTTTATTAAAGCTATAATCTTCTAAATATGTAATGCTAGTTTCCAATTTATTTATACTATTATCTTCATTTATGATATTTCCTGCTGATACAATCTTGTATTTTCCGTCTTTATAATAATAACTTGTATTATCTTCAAAAGT
Source organism: Clostridia bacterium (assembly GCA_017625035.1). GTDB lineage: Bacteria > Bacillota > Clostridia > TANB77 > CAG-508 > CAG-492. The sequence goes on along the minus strand of JAGALX010000008.1, from coordinate 62,260 downwards.
AGTTTTTTCTTCTAAATCTTTATATGTAGTCTTTTGAATCAATATATAGTTATCTAAATTTTGAAGTTCTTCAATTTTATTATAGCTCATCTCAATTACATTGTTAGTATAATTATATTTTATAATAATACCAACAATAAAAAATATAATCATTAATATAATAATTGTTATACCAATTTTTAAAAAGTTTATATGATTTCTTATCTTCTTTAAATGATTAAACTCAACTGAATCATTTATTTGCTCTTTATCAATTTCGTCAAATATATTGGAATTCATATTATTATAATATTCTTTACAATCTTTGCAATCAACTAGATGTTTATCAATAAAATCTTTGCTTTGAATACTTACCATATCATCCATATATGCAGGTGCTAAATCTTTAACAATATAACATTCCTTATTTTTATCCATTATTAAAATCCTCCTTTAATTTTATTTTTGCTCGATAAAAAGTAATTCTTACCCATTCTTCTGATTTGCCCATTATAAGACCTATTTCTTTAAATTTTAGTTCTCCTCGTATTCTTAAATAAATAACTTCTTTACTTTTCTCATCTAACTTATGTATTTTTTTATATAAGTTTAATATTTCTTCTCTATCTGCATAATCATCTTCAAAAGATTTTTCTATAAGGAATTTGTTATTTACTTCATCAATATTAGTTTCATTACACCTTTTTGTTTTTTTATAATAATCCAACCATTTATTTTTTGCGATTTTACACAACCAAGTCTTTAAACTTGATTCATTTCTAAACTTATTTATATTTTTTACGGCACTATAGAATGTACTTTGTGTTAAATCTTCTGCAATCTCAGTATTATTAGTAAGGGATAGTAGATAACAAAATACTATTTTAGAATACTCTTTATATATTTCTTCCATTTTTCCTCCTTTCTATTAATATTGACTTTCCATATTATAATAATGTTACAAATATTATATATTTTTTTATAAAAAAAAGGAACAAAATTACTTTTATGTTATTTTTTTTACTCTTTTGTTATCTTTTTTATTGTTCTAAGAAAAATCGTGTTATAAATATAAAAAGTGATTTATAGTTTCTATAAATTATTTCGATTAGAAAGAAAGTACCTACTTTCTTTTTAATATACAACAGGTGTGGATAAGTTTTACATGAAAGAGAGGTCTTTATCATGAAAAAACTCATCGCAGGCATTTTTATGTCAACACTTATGTTTCTCATGTCTTTTGGCATGACAGCATTTGCAGCAGAATCCGAGGTAGATTCCTGTGAAGCTACAGCTTACACTATGGAATGCACTTCTGATGGTATTGTTTCCATCACAGATGAGAATGGTGCTACTGCACCAGCATCTGTTATGAGAAGTACTATTTCAGGATATACTCAACAGACCATTTCAGGTAGTCCTGCTGGTATTGTTGTTTATCCAACCAGCGCCTCAGGTGCAGGTGGTATGGGTGTAACCATAGAGTGTTCTTCCAGCTGGAATGGCGCTATGTCTATGGACCTTACTGACACAAACGGCAATGTAAATGTCCGTGGAGTCAGAGTTGTATCTAATGGTACCAGCAAATTAACTGATATGTACCATGACAGTCCTTCAGCTGTAGTTCTCACATTCAGAGGAATTCCATCAGGCCAAAGCGTTTTTGTAAAAGTTTGGATTTACGGCTAATATCCTATCATAAGCCAAGCTTTTGCTAACATCAATTAACAAGTAACAATTAATCTTACTTATTCACATCTGTTTAAAACGGAGTACACATGTACTCTGTTTTTTTATAATCTATAACTTCTAAGTAAAAAATATAAATGTAAACACTTCTTTGTATCTACATTTATATTATCACTTCATAAAAATATTTGCTTTTTTATTTTTTATATCTAATAAATACCATTCCGATTATAATTAGAATAAATATTAAAATTAGTTTAATAGAATGTATCATATTACCATCATTTCCTGTTCTAGGTAGAGTTGTAATTTTTAGCTCCTTCCCATAAGTAGTTGTAGTATGCTCATCATTATCTTCCAACTCTACTATATTTCCATTTACATCTGTATATTGTCCTGTTATTTTAGTTTTATTAGTCCACTCATCACTTGCTTTTATGTCTGAATCCACTTTTGTGAAAATAAACGGTGCTTCTATAAATGAAAATCCACTTTTTACTGTACCAAATACTATTTTGAAATCTGTTATATATTCATCATCTTCATTGTCTAATCCTAATGATTCAAAATCTATGCAATTATTAATTAAAGTAGAGTATTCTAAACCATATTGTGTATAGTCTTGTCTATTTGTCTTGTAATATACTTTAAAAGTTAGATCTTCATTCCAAGTTCCTGTATATAGCTTAGTGATTTTTGTATATTTTGAAGGTAGATGATCCCACCAAGTGAAATTATCTAGTGCTACATTTGATTTATTAATTAGGTTTGGAAAATCGTATCGTATAATATCGTTTGGCTGAGCTTGATTTATTCCTGTTTTGCTAATGTCTAATTCTAAGTTTACTGCTGTATTGAAAAACTCTAAAGTCACTTGTTTCCCATCGTCTAAAACATCTATAATATTATCTTTTGAATCATTTAAGAATAAATCGTGTGTTTTTATTTCTTTAAATAGATATTTTCCATAAGGTACTGTTACTGATACATTTCCTGTTTTATCTGTTTTTACAGTATAATATTCTTTACCATCTATTACTATCTTTTCTCCTATGTAATTATCGAATTTATCTTTTGCAAAATCTATTATATTTCCATCTTCATCTATTTTGTATAGTGCAAAATAAGTATCTGGAACACCTTCGTCTTTCTTGATATCATATTTTATAGAATCATTATTTGCCTTTTTTAATATATTAACATCATTTTCAATTATTTTATCAGCAAAATTAATTTCTATTTTTTGGTCTTGTGATACTACTTTGAATGTTGATATTACGTGATCTAAAGTGTATCCTTCTGGAGCTTTTGTCTCCTTTACAAAATATGTTCCATATCTAAAAGTTAAATCTTCTGAATAACCATCTTCCTTTGTTACAGTATGAAATATTACTTTATCTTCCTCATCTAATTTATCATTTCCATTTGTATCTTCGTAAATATCAAATTCTGCTCCTGCTAAAGGTTTATGTGTATCTCTATCTTCCTTGTGAGGATTTACTTTTGTTGTTATAGGTTTATTTTCTATATTTAAAGTTACTACTAGATTTTCTTTATATTCTCCATCTTTTAAGTATTTAGTAAAATCTAGTACTTGCTCTATATTTTCTTCATTATATGCAATATTGTGTTTTGTTTCTTTTATAATATATTGATTTTCAACTCTTAATACTTTTGATTTATCTTCTGTATCAATAGATTTTGATATTGCTCTTCCATGTTCATCTGTAGTTATTGTGTCTATTATTTTGTCCTCATCATCTATTTTACCATTTCTATTTGTATCTTCATAAATTGTAAATTCTACGTTTGGAACTTTTATGGTTTTATCTTCAGAATCAGTTTTTATAACTTCTATTTGAATTGTCTTAGGGCGATTTACTATATTGTGATCTATTGTTTTATTGTATTCTAATTCAAAAATTCTTACTGTGTTATCTAGTATATATCCTTCAGGAGCTTTTATTTCAATATATAAATAATTTCTATCGATTCTCAAATCTTTTGATATTGCAGTTCCATCTTTTCCTGTTGTTAATGTATCTACTAATTTATCTATACCCTTTTCTATAGTTCCATTTTTGTTTACATCTTCATAAACTTCAAAGACTGCTCCTGCTATTACTTTTGTATTGTCATATTCATCTGTTTTTATGATTTTACCTTTTCCTTTTTTAGCTTCGTTTTCAAAGATAATAGTTGTTATTTGATTTTCTTTAAGCACTACTGTTTTTGGTGTATTGTCTAATACATACCCCTCTTGTGTTTCTGTTTCAACTAATATTAAGTGCCCATAATCTCTTATAGTATATTTTGATGTTGTAGCTTCTCCATTTTCATCTGTAATTAATGTATCTACATATTCGTTTCTTTCTGCTACTCCATTGTTGTTTCTGTCTACATAAACATCAAATTTAACATCTTTTAATTTAACTTCATTATTATCCTTATCAACTTTTATTACCTTTATTGAACCACTTTTTAATTCATTTTCAATTGTTAGGTTTAGTATTTCAGTTTTGTCTATTGTAAATGATGTATCTCCTGCTAATGAATACCAATCGTTTGTTTCAACTTCTTTTAACTTATAATTTCCATATCTTAAATTATTTATTGTGACTTCTCCATTTACATTTGTATAAAAAATAGTTGCATTCTCTTCAGATACTCTCTCATAGCTATTGTTATTTTGTTTTAAATATGCTTTAAATTCTTCTGAATATAATTTGAATCCAACATTTCCTAAAGTAACTTTATGGTTGTCTTTATCTACTTTTAATACCTTAATTCCACCTCGTTTTTTATTGTTCGTTATTTCTTTTGTTGTAGTAGTACCTGCTGTAATATTTACTTGAATAGGATTTGAATCTAATACATATTCATTATTTGCTTTAGTTTCAACTAATGTGTATGTTCCTGCTATTAATTTGCTTAATGTTCCTTTTCCATTTGAATCTGTATTTATTTGACCTACTACTTCCCCAGAGCTATTTTTTACATCGAATGTTGTATTTGGAATTACAGCTCCTGTTTGACTATCTTTTTTCTGAATTTCTACAGCTCCTGTGTCTTCAAATTTAATAGAAATATTAGTATAAGTACCAGGATCTTTTTTACCTAATCTTACAACTCTTTGTAAACTTTCATTAGAAGTTTTGCTCAAAATAGCATTGTATACATAAGAATTAGGTATTTGCTCTGAAGTCCAATTTCCAGTTTTAGTAATAGGTGCTTCAAAATGAATTGTATCTCCATCTCTAAGCTCTACTGTTCCTCCAGTTTGTGACCAATTGTTATTATCACATATTATTGTTATATCATTTGGAATAGAAAATTTTAGTGATATTCCTGTTGTTCCTGTTATCTTAATTTGATTTGTTACCTGTTTATCGCCTTGAATTGTAGCCTTTAAATTATTTTCTGAAAAATTTAAAGATTCTTCTGGTTTTGGTGCAGAATCAATAAATGCTATAAAGTCTCTTGCTACAGTTTTATTACTACCATTTACATAGTGATCTAATGCTAAAGTTGTTGCAACTATACCATAATTTCTATTTCCATTAAATCCTGACCAAACTTCTGCTCCTTCCCAACCATAATACAAACATTTTATTACATTTTCATCTGTGTAAATACTTGTTTCTGCTGTTGTTCCATTTGATGGCGATGTTTTTTCGTGATCCATACAAAAAGCTCTTCTCCCATCAACATGAAAATTTCCTACTGTCGAACCTTGATATGATATAGACCCATCATATTGTATTGTTGTGCTTTCTGCAAAAGCTGTATTGCAAAAACAAGCTGTCAACAATGTTGCTATACAAGATATTAGTAATACCTTTATCTTAATTTTTCTTTTCATAATCTTACCCTCCTTCATTTTTTTATAAAAAAGAAAAACAAAAATGAAGAAGCCTATAAATTAAAGACTTCCTCATATCTGATAATATAATTATAATTGTTTTTCTTATAAAAACAATGAAGTGATTTTGAAACGATTTTGAAATCGTTTTTTACTTTTGTTTATATTTCTTTTGGAGTATTAGGTTTCTCTATAAATTAAGGACAGATAATTTTCAACTAATCAACTCTTGTATTTACTATTTAACATTCACACGAAATTAACTGTTCATGACATTTAGGACATATTTCACAATCACAGCCTGCATGATGATATTCACCCATTAAAGCATTACAGTCATGACATCTTAGTGTTTCATCTTCCATTCCATAGTAAAAATCATATTCATCTCCAACTGCAATTCTATCATAAGTTTCTCCATCATTTAAAATAATTTGTGCTGTATCACAGCCATTGCTCTTTAACATATCATTATTACAATATTCACATTTTGCCATAGTATTTAACCTCACTTTCAATTTGAATTAAAGGACCTTTTCTAACTCTTCAGATAGTTTTGATTTCATATTTACTAATTCAGTCTCTGAAGGGCAATTATCTACATTATACATTTTTTCCATTGGGTACCACCAAACTGGTCCTTTTCCATTTCTTCCATATTCTTCTATATCTCCACTTACTCTCGGAAATAAGTGCCAATGAAGATGAGAATCTCCATTTCCCAACAATTCATAATTCATTTTTTCAGTATTAAAAGCTCTTGAAACAGCTTCTGCCACAACAGACATTTCCTCTAAAAACTTCATCTTAGTTGAATAATCAAGCTGAAATAATTCTGTTTTGTGTTCTTTAAAAAGAAATAATGAATATCCTTTAAAATGTTGGTAATCTCCTATAACAACATAACCAGTTTCTAATTCTTTAACAAAATATGGATTAGTACCATTTTTAATCATATTGATTCTATCACAAATAAGACACATATAAATCCTCCCTACAACTTACTAATTCTTGTTACGATTATATTAATAAAAAGGAAAATAATTTCAACTTAATTATTTACCCTTTATATTGTAATTATATTAATTCTACTAATTCTATCAAATTACTCATAGTAATTATAATACCAGTTTCTTCAAGTCTTTTCATTAAATCCACAATAATAGTTTTTCGTGCGTTTAAATCCCAATCATTCAATGCACATTTAATGCGTTCCATTCCATCAGGTTTACTAATATAGTAATCTTCTAATATATTTATAAAATGGTCAAAACTATTTTTAGGAAATATATCGTTTATGCATGTATCAACATCCATTGCTTTCATTTTTGCAATAGTACCTAAAGTATCTATGCCTTCAATCTTTACTGGTGTTGTTTTAAGATTCTCTAAATCCATAATTTTCCCAAGTTCTTCGCCTGATACTAAATCATTAATATTGCAATGAAAAATGTTACATAAAGTAGGAATATTACTCCATGCAGGATAACTTTCATCACATTCCCATTTTGAAATACTTTGCCTTGATACTCCAACCTTTTCTGCTAGTTCTTCTTGTGATAGATTTTTAGATTTTCGTAGATTTTGTATATTATTACCAAACCTCATTGTATTACCACCTTTCCTTTTATAGCTAGATTATATATTTTAGAATTGATTAAATCTACCAACTTTAAGTTGCATTTTGCATAACTCCACAAATTACTAATTGTCGTTTTGATTATATCATACCAGACAGATAATTTTTAACTTATTATCTAATTTATTTTACCCTACTACTTTTTTAAAGTAAATATTTTCTTATTATTTTAAATATAAAGCTACTCTAAATCCCACATATGGATACCCTCCAAAACCATCTGGAATAGAATGTCCTCTAGTAGAAGCAGATACTTTTTGATTTCCCATTTCATACATTCCACCTCTATATATTCTATAGTTATCCTTATATGATTCCATAGTCCACTCATATATATTCCCTGCCATATCATATATATTTTTAACACAATTGCTTTCATTTCCATTTAGATTTGTTCCTGTTAGTTGTAACTTTGATTTTGAATTTAGTCCAAACCACCCCATATCAGTACTATCTTCTACATATTTATTGTTAGTATATGTATTTTTTACATCTTCCATAAATTCAATAACAAGATCCCATTGAATACCATAGCATAATGTAGATATTACACCTGTTGTATTTGTTAAGTCTGATGGTAAATTGTATGTTCTTAATTGTTCTACATTAGGATACATAGAGCGAGCTACTTTTACAGCTCCATCTGCTTTATCACTTCCCTGTACTCCATCTAAAGCATAATCATATGCAGAACCCCAACGAATCTTATTCCATACATATACATCTTGCTTAGATAATGGTTTTATAGTTCCATCTTGCACATTTTTTCTTAATTCATTTTCTATCCCAGCTTCATATCTTGCTATATAAAATCCCTTATATTTCCTTATACTTTCATATAACGCTTTTGATTCAACTGTACTATTTACATCATCAGCCTCTTTACAATTATTAACATAGTCTTGTTTCCCACCTGAATAATAGCCATCTTTTCTTTTCAATTCATTTATGTTTTTTACTGGTATCCAGACGAACTGATTTCCATCATTATCTTCTATAACTAACCCATTATTCCAACCAACTGGGCAACCATTCTCATCTAAATTCCAACTAGCTATAGCTGTTTCTACTTTTTTGAAACCTTCTGGAATAATTGGATTTTTATAATCATATAGATTAATCTCCTCTGTTTCCGCTGTTTCTCCTATAGATGTTTCATTTTCAATCTTACTATTAGTGTCATTTGCAATATTTTCCTTTTTTCTTGAAGACTTAATATGTGAATATGTTAATATTAATGTGATTGAAGCTATAATAAATATTATACAAAAAACGGTTATTAACAATTTTGACCTTTTCTCTTCCATTTTTTAATTTCTCCTTTATTTATTGATTCTGAAATTTTTATAATTATTTTCACTTTTATAATTGATAAATTCTTTACATTTATTATTCATTCCATTTCTTACTTTCACTTTATCTTTTTTCTTGTTTCTCTGAACGATACTTTTTATTTACCATGAAAATGTCTCTTCATAATTACCATTTTCTCCTCTGTCTTGAAAATAATGCTTTGTTCCATACATTGTGCCTTGATAAGTTTTCTGTTCTTCTGATGTTGTTGATTCATTTGATGTACTTCCTGTAGTGTTATTCATTTTGTTATTTGTATTACTATTATTTGTTGCTTTATCAGTTGTATTTGCTGTATTATTATTTGTTGTGCTATTACTTGATTTATTTGTCGAAGTTTGTGTACTTTGCTTTGATGAAATTACAGTAGTACTTTCTACTACTTCTTCAGGTTTAGCATTCACTTTAACTTTATATATTGCTTCAGTAGAGTTATTATTTTTATCCGTAGCTTTTACTTTTATTTCGTATTCTCCTACTTTGCTGGTATCTACTTCTCCTTCAACAATAATCTCTAAGTCTCCGTCTATTTCGTCTTTTGCTGTAATTCCTTGTTTTAAATCTATTGTATCTCCTTCAGTTATTTCCTTATCAGATACTCCCTCAATAATTGGATTTTTAGTATCTTCAATTTTTATAGTTGCTTCTTTTTCAGCAGTAATTATTTCTTCTTTATTTAAGAAGTTTTTGTATGTTTGACTAATTTCTGCTTTTAAATTATATTCTCCTACTTCTGCAAATTTATATATATCGTTTAATTCTTGATTATTTATATAAACTTGCACATTACTATCTAAATTTAATTCTTGTAATGTAATTTCACTTCCATACTCATATGCTCTATTCTCTAAAGTTAGTTTATTTTCTAAGTCCTGTTTTATATGAGCTATTGCTTTATTTTCATTTTTAGTTAAAACATAATATGTAATACCTGTCCCTATTGCTATTATTGAAATTCCTATTGTAATACCTACTATAATTTTTGACTTTTTCATTTACCTTCACTTCCTTCAACAATTTTTATTAGAGCTATTATATCATATATTATTTTATTAATTCTATTATAGCATAACACGGTGCGTGTTGTCAATCTAATAAAAAATCCTAGAGCTTTTATATGCTCTAAGACTTGTTTATTAGTTATTATTTTTTCTAATTATAATTTCTCCATTTTCACATTTTGCAATAACATTCTTTTGCTTTGGCTCTAAATTTAACTCCTTAAACCATTGATATGGTATATTCATTTTCCCAGTAGGATACCCATCACCTGATTTTCCAACAGTTATAGTTAATTCTCTTTCCCCTTCTTTATAGTTCAAGTTCTTTCCTAATCTATTTCCCTGATTACTTTCTTCTTGCTTCTTCATAAAATATAACTCCCTTGACTTTTACATTATAATTAAATAATTTTTACTTTAATTTTTCTATAATTCCATCATATTTATTCATATTTGCACTAATTTCATTTTTACTAAAATGCATTACATAGTCAACTATATTATAAATCATATTTTTGCATTCATCTTTTGAATATTCTTTATTTTCTATTGTTACATTAGCCTCTGCTAATAGCTCTTTTTCTTGTTTGTTAAAATTATTATATAAATTCATTTTACTTCCCATCCTTTACTGCAATCATAAGTTCATTATCCTGTACTAATCTTTTGGCATTTTTATATTCAAATTTTGATCCTGTAAAGTAAACTCTATAACCGAAGTCCTTCTAATATGATTCTACTACATTTTAAGAATCTATCTATATCACTTTTATCCATATTTTGCTTTACTTTCAGCTCAAAATATGAGTACCTAACTTCATCACTATTTTTCGCAATTTTGTCAGCTATATAATTTTCAATAAATTCAAATAGCTCTTCACTTTTCATTTCTACAAATCGTCCCATAGTTTGCCATCCTTATAATTCTTTATATTTTTATGTATGTTTATTTCTAAAGCTATTTAATTATATATTAAGTTATTCTGAAGTTCAAGCGAACACAGAACAAATTTTTGATTTTATTTTAGACAACTTATTTCTCCCAATCAATAATACCAATATCTCTATGTTTTAAAGCCCATTCTCTTTTTGCTCTTTTTGAGTGCGATATACTTTTTGTTGTTGCATTTAAAGATTTTTTAATATTAATTGTATCGCTTAGAGCATTATTGATATTTGTAAATAAGTTATGCATTCTTTTAGAAAGTATATTAGAGATTAATATATTGTATTCTCTATCATCAAATTCCTTTTTCAACAACTCTTTTTGTTCATCCATAATCTTTCCTTTAGATTCTTTTAAATAGTCTAAAATTTGATTGTCGACTTTCTTTAGTATAAATTCTGTTTCTTTTTTTATTATTTGCTCTGTAGCTTTTCTTGCTTGTTTAGTTGTGTTATTTACATTCTTAATTTTCTCTGTTTCTATACAAGCATTTATATAAGAATTAACTTCAACTTTTATTTGCGAAGATGACTGTAATATTTTATTAGTTATAGCTCTTATTTTTTCTTTAATTTCAGGAGTCTGATACTGCATTTTCCAAGAGCCTCTTTTGGTTGTTTTATATTCTAAATCTTTAATTTTGTAAACTTCCTTCAATAATAAAGCTATTTCATTCAATTCTTTATCATTAATTTTATTATTAAATATTTTATTTCTATCATAATAAACAATATCATCTATATTGTCTTTAAAAATATCTTTTATTTCTCTTTTAATAATATTCTTTTCATCTAATAAAGGTTGTATATCTTTTTTATATACAGAGTAGTTCAGCTTTTGCTTGATTTTGTCATACTTAACATATGGCTTAACTTTTTTAAAATCTGTATTATCATAAAATACTAAATGTATATGTGGGTGCTCTTCTTCAGTATGAAATGAAGCTATCCAGTCTAAATTTTCAGGTCTTATGTTATATTCATCTGCAATTAGCTTTATATTTGCTCTAATTAGATTTTCCCAATCATTTCTCGTAGTGTAGCCATATCTTTCTGAATCTTGCTGTGTGAGTGAGATAACTGTTTTATATACATAAGCTCCTGTAGATACTTTATCTTTTATATATGCTAAAATATCAGTTTTTTTCATTTCATATACATTTTCATTATTATTTAAAGTTCCAAAAAGACTATGCTCTCCATTGCTTTCAGCTCCTTCTATTCTCCCTATATAATTAATATGAGCCCTTACTATTGTAGCTCTTTTCTTATTTGATAGTCTATCTATTTTTTTCTGTTTCGCTTTATTTTTTTGATTCAAGTCTATAAAATTTACCCCTGAAATCATAATTTATTCTCCTCGTAATATTTACAATCATTATTTTTGTTTAGCTCTTTTGCTTTATTTATTTTGATATTATATTCGTCAGATCTACCTGAACACACATAATCAAAATCATTTATTAATATGCAAAACTTACATTTATCACAATTATTGCTCATAAATTTTTCCCTTTCTAATATTTTTTATTTGCTTTCTGCATAAGCTGATCTTTTGGAAATAAATCCTCTATATCTCTTTCTATTATTCCATTTTTTAGTGCCATATAACCATCATGCTCTGCCTCGTCTAAAGTTTCAACTAAAAATTTTACATCATCTTCCGAATTAGACATATAAGCTAACATATTAAGAAGTAATTTTGTATTTGCAAAAATTCTTTTTATTCCTTTTGCTAAAATTCTGCAGTATCTATCTTCAAATGTTTTTATATTATTTTTTATGGAATCTTCAATTTGTTTTGCTAAAACCTTTTCATCTTGATAGATGTATTCTTTTATGGCTTGTTCGATATAATATGATTTTGACCTTTTATAATTTTGTGAAGCCATATATTTATTCAAATCATTATCTAATATAGGATCTATGCTTATTCCCAGTCTTTTTCTTTTTAGAGTACCATATTTATTTACTTTAGGCATTCTTATCCTCTCCTCTATCTATTTAGTCTTTTAACGCAGGAAAGTGCTCATACAGAGCACCTGAAACACATAAACAGCAAGCTGTTTAGAGTAATACCTGCGTTTTTTTGTATTACTTTAGTAATATTTTTCCCCATACGGGGAATCTTCTAATTTCTCATCCATTTCTTCTAAAAGACTAATTAAATATTCTTTAATTTCTTCAATAGATTTAAAATTACTAAAGTATTTTTCCATTTCTTTCTTTGTAAACTTTATTGAAGATTTAATTGTATTTTTATTTCCACAAAAAGTTTCTTTTATAATATCTACTGTAAATTCATCAGAAGTATTGGCTAATTTTTTTAGCTCTTCAGCTTTATTTTCTGTAATTTTTGAATCCCCTAGTGCTTCATAAATTTTTCTTTGCTGTTGTTCATTTAATTTAGAAAGTTGCTCTCCTGCTCTTACAGATAAAGATTCATCATCACATTTTGCCTGATATTCTTTTATCAAATTATTTAAACTTAAATACCTATAATAAGTCTGTTTAGCATCTTCTTTTGCCAATAGCTCTTTTTCTTCTTCTGTTAAATTTTCTTCAACTCTGTCGATGTTGTATTTTTTTCTTTTCTTTATTTCATCTTTTAGCTTATATGCTTTAGCCCTTTCCATTACTGTAATACTTTGTCTTTGGACTATATTAGTATCAATCATAATCATCTGTGCTGTATCATCATCAACATTTTGTATTATCGCAGGTATCTTTTCTCTTCCAAGCTCTTTAAATGCTCTGGATCTATTATGACCTGCCAATATCTCATATTGATTATTTTCTATTCTTCTAACTATAATTGGATTCTGAAGTCCTATTCTTTCTATAGATTCTTTAAGCTCTCTCATTTCATCATTAGAATATACTTTAAAAGGTTGATTTTTAAAAGGGACTAGGTCATCTAAGTTTAACTCCACTAAACCTTTCTTTACATTATTTTCCTCCTTTGCTTGTACTTCATTGTTTTTTGAAAATTTTTTATATGGATTAAAAATTTCATCTTCCATATCTCTACCCTTCTTTCATTGTTATTTTTGTGCAAAAAAATTGAGAGAAGGACTTGAACTTTTCCCTCTCTCGATTTACATTTTTTTACAATATTATTATAGCTTTTAAAATATTTATTAACAATGAAGTGATTTTGAAGCATTTTTGAAATGTATTATATTTATCATAGTATTTAATTAACAAGCCCATATAATTTATAATCTATTTTTATAATAGCCATCTGCTTGATAAATAGCACCTAATGGATTATGGGCTAAAGCTCTATCTTTAACTGCAAGTACAGTAACTGGTGCTTCTGAATACTTAAAAAATAAAGTATCATGTCCTACACACAATCCTAATACTATGTTAAACTCTGTAGCTTGCTTATTTAAAAACTCTGCTTGTGCAATTGGATTACACATTGGTACATCACAATCCTTTATTCCTATCTTATCTCTATTCACACTTCCAAGTTTACAAATAACTGATTCTACCTCAAATCCATGTTTAGTGAGAATTTGTGCAAAAATATTTGCTTCCTTTGATAGACCTACACAAAACGCTAATCCTAGTTTCTTATATCCCATTTTTGTGCAAAAATCAACGATTTCTTTAACTCTTGGCTTTGCACCATAATTATCCATTACAACTTCTGCTGAAACTTTAGCAATATTGTAATTTTCATTTTCATTATATTTATCTAAGATTTTTTCAAGTTCTTCGTTTTCATTTTTAGTTGGACAATTTTTAGGTGCATTTTCTAGTTCATTTTTATGGCAAGAATGTTTTTGACAATAAGCACATGTATATTTCATAATATTATCTCCTTCACTATAATTTCATATCCAAATTATAACAAAAAGAATTTAATTGTGAATAGATTTTAATAAATTTATTAAGATTTAAATTCAATCTTACCGTTATTTATAACTAATCTACAATTAAAAGTTTTTCCAAATTTACTTCTAAAACCTTTTACTTCTGTTGTTTCGCCTTTTGAAAGTAAATCCTTTATATTTTCCTTAGTAATATTTTTACTTGCTATATTTTTCCAGATAAAAAAATTACAACCATTTTTCCAATTGCTACAACCATAACCTTTGCTATTTTCTATTATATCTCCATTACTGCATTTTGGACATTTTCCTAAAATTTCTTTATTTATATCACTATTCACTTTTGTTATCATGATATTTTGACTCATAATATCTTTTAGCTCTTGCTTTGCTATATTAATAACTTCATCAGAAGAAAGCTCTCCTTTGTATATCCTTTTTAGATTTTTATTCAGCTCTGCTGTTTTTTCTTTCCATAGATTTTCGTTAAGTAGTTCTAATGTTTCTATAAACTTAATTCCATAATCTGTTATTACTAACTTGTTTTTTTCTTCTTTGACATATCCTACATTTTTTATTTTTTCCATCATTATTGCTCTAGTTGCTTCAGTACCAATCATTGAGCCTTCTAGTATTTTTTTGTATTCATCATCATCACTATTATTTTCGCTTTCTTCTCCATTTTCTTTTAATAAATTTTTAAATGGATTTTTGCAAAGTTTTATTAAATCAGCTTCAGATAAGTGGCTAGGTGGTGTTGTTTCATTTTCTTCAATTTTTAAAGTTGGTATAAACTCTTCATTTAAATTAAAGTTAGGAATTTCACTTTCGCCTATATCGTTTTCATATTTCAAATAACCTTGCTGTTTTATTGCTGTTCCTGTAATATTTGTTTTATATTCTCCTAAATCAAACTTTACTATAGTTTTATCTAAGATACATTCTTCTTTAACAAAATTTGCAAAAAATCTATTTCTAACTATTAAATACAATTGCTTTTCATCTTCTTTTAATTCTTCTATTTTTGGTGTTTTATTTGTAATAATTATAGCTGTATGTGATTCTACCTTGTTTGAATCAAATATTGATTTTAAATCTCTAAACTCTAAATCAGTATTATTTATATTTCTTAATAGCTCTTTTACTTTATCTTTTTCGTCTTCAGATAAATATTCGGTATCTGTTCTTGGATATGTAAGATAACCTCTTTCATATAAACTTTGAACTAGCTCTAATGTTTTTGAAATAGGCTTTTTATGTTTCTGAAACATATATGTTTGAAGTGTAGATAATGAAAATAACTTTTTCGGTTGTTTTATTTGCTCTTTAGATTCAATATCCACTACATTTATTTTTTTATCTCTTAATTCATTCAAAGTGTTTTCGGCTTGAAGTTTATTCTTAAATTTTAATTCTTTAAAATCTAATTTTATATTTTCTCCATTTTTATTTATAGTTATATTTATTGGATAGTATTTTTCTGGCACAAAATTCTTAATTTGCATATCTCTGTCATATACCCATCTGACTAAAGGTATAATTACTCTTCCTGTATTCATAAGCTTTCCAACTTTTAGTGTGTTATATTCAGTAAGATTAATGCCATAAAGCCAATCTAAATATGCTCTTGTTTTTCCTTCTATAAATAAATTCTTAGTATCTTCTATGGGCTTTCTGTTTTGTAGCTCTTCTCTTATTTTTTCTTCTGTTAATGGATCAAGCCATATACGAGTTACTTTCTTCTTTAATTGTAGTTCATCAAAAATTCTATATACTACTATGTTAATAAGAGTTTCGCCTTCCCTATCTGGATCTCCTGCATTTACTATTTCTATAACATCAAGTCTTTTTATTAATTCTTTAATTAGGTCATATCTTGCTTTTATACCTAAATCATTTTTAACTTTATATTGAAATTCCTTTGGGAAATATGGTAAATCATTTAAAGTCCATTTTTTATCTCTTTCTAAATTGTTTTGATATTCTCCAATAGATTTAAGTTCCAGTAAATGTCCAAATTGAGATGTTATTATATATTTATCATCTTCGTAAAAATCTTTGAATGTTCCTTTTCCTCCAACTGCTTTTATTATAGTTTTTGCTAAACTAGGCTTTTCCGCTATTATTAATATTTTACTCATATTTTTGTTTCCTTTCTTTATTTATTTTCTTCCATATTGCTGTTCTCTTAAAATTCCAAAATTCCCCATATGGGGAATTTTATTACGTTTGTATGATTTATTTTTGTTATTATTACTCTAAATAGCTTGCTATTTATGTGTTTGCTGTGCTTTGTATGAGCACTTTCCTGCGTTATCTATAAAAATTACAAAATTAATCCCTTAACTCCAAAAAAAGAAGGAGCTAAATCATCTAATAGTTCATTTTGATATAAATAAACTGTTCTTGGTGTATATCCAATATCCTCAGCAAATTCTTCTCTTGATTTTGCTCTCTTTTCTCCTTCTTTTAATTTATATCCATATATTCTTCTCAAAATAGATTTTTTAATATTTAATGATTCCAAACTATTACCTTCATTTTTTTCTGAAGAATACATTTTTATATCTTTGCTCATTTCTAAATATGAATCTAATATACTTTTTACTCTATCGACAAACATTTTTGTCTTAATTTTCTCTTGTATATCTGATCTAAAAAGTGAATATTCCGTCATATTGGATACACTTTTTGACCCCATTAATGATTCAATATAATTATCTGTTAAGTAACTTATTTCAGCATTTGTATACTCTTCAAGTTTTGAAAATGTTTCTAACTTTGGTAATGTATATAGAATTTTATTTATAATTTTACGATTTTCATTTTGTATTGCTTTTATTTCTTTTCTTTGCTTCTCATAATTCTCAATTTTATTAGCTTTGACTGTATAATTTATGATTTCATCAAGCTTTTTTTCAATTCTAATAAGATTATCGTTATTTTTGTTACTATCCATATTAATACTTCACTCTCCAATCTATAAAACTTCTTCATCTTCATTTTGCCTATTCTCGGTTTTAGAGCCAAAAAAAGAAAGGGGGTTCCCCTTTGACATTTCATTTATTATACTTCTATAGTAATAATTTGCAAAATCCTCAATTTCATTCTCTGTGTTTTCATATTCTATTTGTTTAGCTTTGCAATTATCATAAACTTTTGAAAAGTCTTCCCTAGATAAGCGACTTACTTGCTGACTCCTGCCTTCTTTAACTAAAAGTGCCATTGCATACATAATATACTTTATTTTATCTATACTTTCTTTCGACTGAAAACTTTGTATCATTTCTTTTGTATATAACATATCGTATTTTTGTAGAATCTCAAAAATACCATCTATAAATTTTTCATATTCTGATGGAATTTTTTGCTCTTTATTTATAATATAATTAAATAATCTATCTATCTTATTAATATTTATATTATTATCTTTGCTCTTTTTGCATATAGGGTATTGATTATTTTGCGTATAGGGGTATTGCTCTTTTTGCACATAGGGGTATTGATTATTTTGCATATGGGGATTATCTACTACATATATTCTTCTTTCTATAATTTCTTTTTTATCATTTCTTACTACTTCTATATGTAAACTATTTAATTCGGCAAGATGTGAAATCCATCTTGATATTGTACTTATACTAACATCGTACAAATTAGCAAAATATCTATTACTTGCAAAACAGTATCCTTGCTTATTGCTTAAAGCTGTTATTTCTCCATATAATAATCTTTCTGCAAACTTTAACTCCTTATTATACCTAATATATGCAGGTATAATTGCATAATAACTACTTTGTATATTATTTTCATTCATTATCTACATCACTCCCTGCTTTAATAATTGCAAAAAGTACTACTCCACAATTTGCACCTATAAATAACCCTAATATAAATTGCCACATTTTATATTCCTCCTTCAAAATAATTGAACCTAAAAAAGAAGGCACACTTGCCCTCTCAATTATTTTTATATTAAATTTTCAGTAAAAAGCTGTAAAATTTTGACTTAAACAAAACAGCAAATTTCCCATATATATCAAGCGTTTCCTAATTTGTTCCTACGGTAGGGAACAAACGGGGGTGAAATCTCCTGGATGTGAAAATAGTACAAGCCATTTTCCTCTATAATCACTTAATTTTATATCTCCAAATGTTGTAGTAGCATTAAAATCTGGTGCCATTTGTCCAATCCTGACATTTCCATTCATCATAACCTCATAATCCATAAAAAACCTCCAATCATATTTTTTATATTTTATGATTGAAGGTTTTGTTTTGATACACTATCCTGTTTTTGTCGTCAATTCTTCTGCTCCAGTATCCTGCAAAGTTTCCTGATAATGCTTCTGGTTTGCCTAAACCATCATATGCATTTCTATCTATGTCTTTTAGTAATAAATTTATTCTTTTTAGAGTTTTCTTATCCTGAGTCTGCCAATATAAGTAATCCTCCCAAGCATCATCTTGCCATGCTTTATTCATCTTCATACTCCACTAGTTCATGAACTGTAAGCTTGCCTTCTTTGGCATCATTTATGGCTTTTTCTAATCTTTCTATATTGGCAGCACTATATATTTCATTACATCCTTTATTATAGTGCATACGGGGTATATTTAAGCTCATTATCAAATCATCTAACATTTCACATTTAAACCAATCCAGAGATGGTATACTTTTTCCATATTTTATTGTATGAGTAACTGCATTAGGATACATATATACATTATGGTATATATTAGGTTTTAGTTTGTACATTTCATTTTCTTTCAATTTAGTAATTTTTATATTTTTTTCCAATAATTCAACTATAATTATTTTTCCAGATTGAACAACATATATTTCATTGCTAAATTTATGAAAATGTGAATTTTGCCATCCTCCATATTCAGTTGCTTCTGCTCTTACATATGAACTATTATCTGAGCTTGAAATTAGTCTATATCTTATTTCTCCATTATCCATTGTAGAATGTTTAGTATTTATTCCATGCTCTTTTGCTACTTCAATGGGAATAGTTTCCATTAATTAACCTCCTAGTATAACAATAGTGGCCTATTTAAAATATTTTAAGTTTTTCAAATTATATTGCAGCCACCTTTTATTGTTCATTCTTACATAAAAATATTATATATTATATTTTTATAATTTAATAATATGATAATAATACGAAAAAAATAGACAAGTAATTTTTTAAAGTGTTTTTGACTTTACTGTAAAGTTCACTTCGTTTCTTACCTGTCTATTTTTTTGCACATTTATTAACGTCCCCCAATGTGCACCTGCCTTTTTTTTTGCATATTTATTAACGACCAAAATGTGCGACGTTTCCCAAATGAGCGCCAATTGTGCACAATGTGTATTAATCTTCCATATAATTAGAGTACAAACCAATTGGCTCTCCGCTATATGTCAATGCCT
The DNA here is from genome assembly GCA_017625035.1 of Clostridia bacterium. Taxonomy (GTDB): domain Bacteria; phylum Bacillota; class Clostridia; order TANB77; family CAG-508; genus CAG-492. Next base: position 42,528 of record JAGALX010000008.1, on the reverse strand, counting down.
CTTCTTCACCATTTAAAACTCGCAATGCACCGTTTGAAAGAGCTTCCATTTCTTTTTCTCCTGGTATTACAACTACTTCAGCTAAATAAGATATATACTCTTTTAATAAAGATACAAAATATTCACTTTGAGCAATTGCTCCTGTTAAAATAATTGCATCTAGATTTCCTTTATAATTTACACTATATGCAGCAACTTGTTTAGATATTTGATATATCATAGCATCTAAAACTAATTTAGCTTGTTTATCTCCGTTATCAATCATTTTAATTACTTCTCGTACATCATTAGTTCCAAGTAATGCTATAAGTCCGCCTTTTTTTGTTACTATATCATATATTTCTTTTTTAGTATATTTTCCTGAAAAACACATATTTATTAAAGTTAATGAATCAATAACCCCAGTTCTACTTGGTGTAAAAGGACCTTCTCCAGTTAATGCATTATTTACATCAATTACTTTACCATGTTTATGTGCACCTATAGTTATACCAGTTCCTAAATGAACAACAATAAGATTTAAACTTTCATACTTTTTATTTATACTTTTAGCATATTGGTAAGCAACTTCTTTTTGGTTTAATGCATGAAAAATTGAATTTTTATACACACCTTTTAATCCAGTAATTCTTGATATATCTTGCAATTCATCTACTGTTACTGGATTTACTGTATATGCTTGTTTATTGTTAATTTTTGCTAGGTTATATGCAATTTGAACACCTAAACTTGATTGATGTTTCATTGTATATCCAGCTTTTGCATGCTCTAATAATTTTTCATTCACTTTATAAACTCCGCCTTTTACAGATACCAATCCGCCTGCTCTACCAGAAAAAGCATCTATTGATTGTAAAGGGATATTGTGTTTATTTAGAGCTTCTAAAACTTTTTGTGTTCTGTATGGTAGTTCATCTGAAATTTCATTAAATTGTTTTAAATCTTCTGCATCATGATAAACACTTTCTTGAAATATTAATTTTTCATTTTCAAATAATGCTACTTTAGTTGATCCTGACCCTGGATTTATTGATAAAATTCGATATGTATTCATATTTTTTCTTGTTACTCCTATTCTTTACTTTTATTCACAAACAAGCTTTTTAATTTATTAATTATTTTTTTTATAAAATTTTCTTTTTTAGTATCAATTTTTATTGGCAAATTTTCTGATGGATTGTTTGAGGTATTAGATTCTTGTTTGCTTTTAAAAATGCTATTTACATCATATTTTTGATTTTTTTCTTTTTCTACTTCTACGCTGTTTTGCTTTAGTATTTCACTTATAATGCTTTTTTGTTTTTCATTTGCAAAATAGTTCATATATATAGCTATAATTACTGCATTAGCCTCTTTAGATATAGTTTGATCTTTGACATTTAATGATTCATCATATATATATTTATAATTTTTATCGCAATTATTTTCATAAAACTGAATTTCGTTTTTTGGTATTCTTTCATATTCATCTTGTGGAATATGTTTTAATATTTCTAACACCTCTGTATATGCTTTTGCATATTTTTTTTCCATACATGCATCCTCCGCTTAATTTATTTATCTTTTGTTTAATGTTATCATTTTTTTCGTTTTGTGGTAGTGTTTTTGGTATTGTACACACTTTTTTAGCTAATTGTTTATTTATTTCGCCGTATATCTGCTAATGTTATTTTTTGACTTGAACTTAGTGCATTTTTAGCAAAATCTTTAATTGTATTACTTGTAATATTTACTACATTATTACCTGTAATTGTATCTTTTACTACCTGCATTTTTTCCTCCGTTTAATTTATTTTTATAGTTGAATTATATAATATTTGTTTTTAATTTGCAATAGCACATTTGAACTGAAATCGTCCATTTTTGATATTTAACTTATGGCAAACATTTTTTATATTAAATTTATTTCTTTTTAATTGTTTTTTTGTAATTTTGTATTACTTTCAATTTATGACTATATAAAGTCAAAAAAGGAAATATTTTGCTCATAATTCGACAAAATATTTCCTTTCGTGGCTTTTATTTAGACTTTTTTATTTGCTCTATATCATCTTGTGAGAAACCTGTAATGGACATAATCACATCTATTCTTATATTTAATGTTTTTTATTTTTTATATTGCTTATTTGCACATTACCATAATAAGCTTTAATATTTTCATCAGATGCTTTGTTAATTACAATACCAGCAATATCTCCACCAACACTTTCAATTAGCTCTTTTACATATTTTAAATCTTTCATTTTTGTTTTTTCGTGTTCAGTAACTATAATATTAGTTTCCACTAAGCTACTAAGTACAACAGCATCTGTAACTAATGTGCTAGGTGTAGAGTCGAATATTACTATATCAAAATTTTGTTTTAACATATCTATTAATTTAGTCATTTTCTTTGACATTAGTAATTCTGAAGAATCGCCTGTAATACTTCCACAAGGAATTACAGATATACCTTCTATTTTAGTTTCTTTAATATATTTATTTGATAATAATTCATAATACTCAATATCATCAGACTTTATTAAATCTGAAAGACCTGGTGTTTGCTCTACAAAAAACTTACTATGTATTATACCTCTTCGCATATCGGCATCTACTATACAAACTTTATAATCTGCTTTTGCAAATGCTAAAGCTAAATTACAAACAATCCAACTTTTACCTTCTCCTGGACAAGTACTTGTAACTGAAATAGATTTTATTTGTTTGTTTCTTTTTACTAATTGTAAATTAGTTCTTATTGATTTTATTTCTTCGATATAGCTAGCTTTTAAATTACCATGTATTTTAGTTTGATCTTGTATTTTAGCAAGTGTTTTAATACCTAACTGTTGTTTTACAGTAGTTTCATCTTTTACAGTATCGTCAAGCATATTTTTACATAATATAATTAATACAGAAATAATAGCACCAATAAAAGCACCAATTGCTCCATATTTTATTGGATTTATATTATATGGTTTGCTTGATTCAGTTGCTTTACTTACTATATGAATATTATCCATTTTGTATATTTGTTTTACTTTTTCAATTAATATTTCCATAATTGCATTAGCTATTAATGGTGCTCTTTGCTTTTCAGTATCGGTTACAGATATTTCTACAAATTCGGTATCTGTTTTTTTCTCTATATTGATATTACCTTTTAATTGTTCAACATTTATGTTCATATTTAAACGTTGTGGTAATTCATATAAAACCGTATCACTTTTTATTAATTGTGTATAATTTTGTAGTAATTTTGTATTTAAGTTTATATCGGTTGTAGTTATTTTATCTGTTTCGTTTTCTGTAACTCCTGATTGAGCAAGCAAAAATGAAGTTTTTGCTTTGTATTTTGGGGTAGTTAAAAATAAGTTGTATACTAACCCAATTAATAGCCCTATGATTGTTATTATAATAATTATTATTCTTTTTTTCCAAAATAAATTTAATAAAGATTTAATGTCTATTTCTTCCAATTTTTACACCTCTTCTTTTGTTATTTTGAAAATATGATACTATATATTTTTATATTTTTCAAGGGTTAAAAAAAAGTTTTGACATTTTTTATTTTATTGATTTTTTTATTTCTTCAATTTCTTCTTTTGATAACCCTGTAATAGCTATTATTGTGTTTATATCTATATTTTCTTCAATCATTTTTTGGGTTAATCTTATTTTTTCTTTAAACTTGCCTTCTTTTTTTCCTTCTTCAATACCTTTTAAATATCCATACTTTTGCACAGAATATTGATCTCTTACATACTTTTCTCTTAGCTCAGCAAGCTCTCTTTCATGTTCTGTTTGACTTAATTGCTCTAATTTTTCTTTTGCTTTATTTATTGCTTGTTTTGTTTCTTGATTATCGTTTTTATTTTCCATCATTACCACCTCAGGATTTTTTATAAATTTTATCCAAAGATTTATGTTATCAAAGCCTTTGGTATGTGCGTATTTATTGTACTTTGGTAATTCAATTATACAAATTTCTAAAACATCTGTCAATATTATTTTTGAGTACTCTTCTTCTCTTATATTCCATTTTGTTACATGTTTTTTTATAGATTTTAATCTATCTAATTCAAAATCTGCTATTAGCTCTTTTTTAAAGATTAGCATCATAATTTATGGAATTTCTCACCAGTATCTGTTATATATTATCTTCATTATTCTTTTTTTGTAAATTAAATATTGTTTTTTGATTTTCAATTTCAGCTCTAAGCTCTTCTTCAGTTGGTAGATATAATTTATATTTTGAAGCAAATAGTTGCTCATTACCTTTTAAAATAGAATATTTTGCTATATCTGCATCTGTTTCTGAACATAATAGAATTCCAATTGTAGGATTATCTTCTTTAGATTTTTTAAGTTCATCATACATTCTAACATACATATCCATTTGACCAACATCCTGATGTGTTATCTTTTTATTTTTTAAATCAATTAACACGAAACATTTTAAAATATAGTTGTAAAAAACTAAATCGATATAGTAATCTTCTCTTTCTGTATGAATGTGTTGCTGTCTTGCTACAAAAGCATAGCCTTTTCCGAAGTTCCATTAAAAATTTTTGCAAATTATTTATTATGCTAGTTTCTAATTCTGTTTCCGTAAACTCACTATCTAACGAATAGCCTAAAAATTCTGCTATTACTGGATTTTTTACAAATTCTAATTTATTTAATAAATAATGTTCTTTATTTTTTTCTTGCATTTCTTTAATTACAGGTTCTTTAGCTTGTGATTTTAAAAGTCTATAATAATATTGTGTTTCAATATTCCTTTGTAATGTTCTTGTACTCCAAGTTTGCTCAAAGGCTTCTTTTTCATACCAATCTCTAGCTTGTTTATCAAAAACTTGTAATAAAGTTCTATAATGTGTCCAAGATAATAACACTCCAGATTGTCGACTCAGCGCGTCGACAATTTGTGGAAAATTTTTGTAAAAACTCAAAAATCTATATAAATTGCTTCTATCAAAGCCTTTTCCATATTCTTTTGTAAGTGCTTTAGATAATTTTTTTATTACTTCTATTCCGTAATCAGCTCTATTATTGCCTTTTAATTCTTCTTCTGCAATTCTATATCCAATTAGCCAGTTTCTTTCAACTAGAGCAATATTAACTGACTGATAAGCATAATTTTTTGCAGAATCTATAATAGAGCATACATCTTCTAATACATTATCTGTATTTTGATATTTAATAATCATTGAATTATTATTTATTTTTTCTAAATTCATAGTTTACCTACTTTCTACTAAATTTCCCAAACTACTAATTTTATGATTTTAAAAATTCGTTAGGATTATTTTTTTAATGTTCTATTTTTCTTCTAAATTGATGTAATTCAATATTCATCACTCCTTTGAAATTTGGCAGATTTGCCAAGAATTAAATTTTTTGAATAAAAAATAAGGGCTCGTTATACTTTTTTCGTATAACTGCCCCCTTATATTTGTTATTATATATGTAGTTTAAATATTTTTCAAGAAATTTTACAATACATATTCTACCTTTTTTCGACTTTTTTACTATGGCTTACATTTTGAACATGCTGTATATTTTTTTCTTTTTATTATTGTTTTACAGTTTGATTATACAATTCCTCCGGACAAATATCTGCACCATTATCCCATTCTATTGATAACCCTGCAACTTTTACTGTTTTGAATAATTCTTCGTTTTTTAAATCTTTAAATTGTATGTATTCTAAATAAGGTTTTACATCAAAAATTCCTGATTCTCCGGTGTCAAAGGTTATTTGTAATGTGTAGTTTTGTAATGGTTTTACTTCTATAGCTTTAGGTTTCATAAAAATCACTCCAATCCTTTTATTTTGATTGCCTCTCCATATTCGTTATAATTGTAATAAGAGGCTATTAGCTCTTCTGAATGTAATTCATACCATGCTTCTAATAATTTCATTTGGCGCTTTGGCAGATAGCCATCTAAAATTTCGCCTTTTAGACTCATTGATAACTCGTATTCGTTATATTTTATATGTATATGTGGCTCTTTATGATGTCCACCTATTTCTTTGTAAATATATATTAATATTCCATAAAATTGCGATATTAGTGGGATATTACCACCTCCATTATATAATATTGTATTATTTTTTTCAAGGGATTTTTTAACTTAGAAGTAAATGTTTAATTAGAGTAAAAATTTTAACCTATTGCTATAGAAGAAAAAATGGAAATATTATTTCCGTTGTTCATTTTATTATAATATAAAGATTTGTGCAAGAATTTTCGTACGACAAATTTTTTGCATTAACCCACTTATAAATCTATAAAAATCGCTTTCTCTAAAAGGTTCTTTTATTCCTTCTAAGGTAACTGATTCTACTTCTGAAACAGGATTTTTTATTTCTAGCTCAAAACTATCTTCTTTTCCATTATCACTTCTAGCAATTATAGTTACAGTTCCATTTTCAAGAGCAGATACTTTTCCAGTTGAATCTATTGTGGCTATATTATTGTTGCTACTTGACCACGTTATTGTTTTATTTGTTGCATTTACTGGCTCTACAGTAGCCGTTAAATTTAATTCTTTGCCTTTTTCTAATATTGTTGTAGTTTTATTTTCTATTTTTACTGAAGTTACTAATATTGTTTCTGGCTTACTTGTTGTTTCTGCTTGTTTTTTTGCTGATGATTCAGTTGTTGTTTTTGGTTGTTTTGTTACCGGTGAATCAGTTGCTGTTTTGGCTGAGTTTGTTTCTGGTAATTTTGTTGTTTCTGTTGAATTTGCTTGCGATGATTTTGTTGTTGTATTTGTCGTAGGTTTTGATGTTTGAGATTTTGATGTTGATGATTTTGAGTTACTTGATGACTTTTTTGAACTTGATTTTGAACTACTTGATGATTTTTTCGAATTTGATTTTGAACTACTTGATGATGATTTATAAGGACACACCCCATTTTTATGTAAATGTGCAGGATATCCTCCACAATGGTAATGATAACTTCCCAGACCACTTTTATTTTTGTTGTCTTTATGACCGCCTTTTGAATCTGTTCTTCCAGAATGTGCAAATATTGCGGTTTGTGTTAATAGTAATATACTCATTGATATAATTAATATTTTGATTATTTTTGAATTTCTGATTTTCATAAAAAATCGCCCCCTTAGGGTAATTATTTCATAACAATTTTGCAAATGTTGTCGAACTTTGTCGAAAAGTAAACTTTTTTTATATTAGAATAAAATTTTATTTTTATAGTTTATAAAAATTTTTAGAAGAAACTTATTTATCATTTATAATTTTTTTAATAATTATTACCTTTCAAAAATAAAATTATAATAAATTTATAAAAGAAAAGAGTCGAAGCTCTTTCTTTAAACGTTATTTTGATTGAAGTTAGACTGAGACTCTACTTCAATCTTTTCTTTTTCTATTGATATTTTGGAATTATATCCATGTGCAGCGAGACAACATATCATTATTGATATAATTGCTAAAAGCCGAAATAGACAACTTTTATATTATCTTTTCGACTTATATTAAATTTTATTTTTTTATTTTTCTCAAAATCTTTTTCAAAATTGGCGCTAAAATCTTAACTGTAAGTTCTTTATACTCTTCCGCATTCCTAAACACAAATAAATTAATAATATTAGGCACTATGCAAGCAATAATCACTTTTAATATAAATCCTATAATTCCGTCAACTTTAATCAATTCTGATAATCCTAAAGAAATTAAAATACTTATAGTAAATACCACTGCATATACTAAATACTTTTTAAAATATTTACTTACAGGAGTCTTAAACTCATACTTATGTATCAAATATGGATCTATCCATGAATATGATACTAATTGAGCTATAGCTGTTGCTATAAATATTCCTGCTACTCCAAATAACTTGCAAAGTAGTATTGAAAGTATAATATTAGTAATTGCTCCTATGTATGGTGTAGATTTAGCTTTTTGAAATAGACCTAATGTAGTTCTATATGTATAACCTGGATTTCGTAATCCTTCTATGAAAAAGCTTACTGATAATGAAATTGAAACTGCTATCCCCAAAGTATAATCTTGTCCTAGCCATATGGCTATAAATGGATTTAGTAATACCATAAAAGCAATTGCACAGAAAGAATATACTATGTAGTTGACAAATGTAATTTGGTAGAATACTTTTTCTTTTTGCTTTGGATCTCCGACAGCATTTAGATTACCCACGCTTGCGGTAACTCCATTTAATGCTGAAGATATTATTCCCTTGATTGCATTAATAACTAAAGTATAATTTGAACATAATCCTACTGTATTTACATTTACAAGGGAAGATATTAAAATATTATCAGTTCCATTCATAATTACTCCACCGAATTTATACACCACTAGTGATTTTACATTTTCAAATATGCTTTGTTTTTCTGATTTCTCTAATTTTTTCACATTTACGTCTTTTAAATACGGATACATTTTATTTGCCTTATAGGAAATGAAAATATTTTCTATTAAAGTAGCACCTATTTGTATTATTAGATATATAATAAAATTTTTAGTTATTACTAGAAAAATAATTTGTAATATACTTCTACAAAAATAAAAGACACTATCTATATTGTCAATTATACTTTGTCTTTGATGTGCATATATAATTGATTTTTTATATGTAAAAAAGTACGAAGATGCAGTATTGAATAGAAAAAGTATATAAATCAAATTTAGATTTTCCTTAATATTTGGTGCATCTTTTATTATAAAATTCATAAATGGTATAATACATAGCCCTAATAAAAAGACCACAATACCAATCGTGTTATAGGCACTTTTATAAAGCTTCATTAAGCATTTTATTTTCTCCGTATCTTTACTAGCAACAGGTTTATACATATTAAATATTATAGCTGTACCAATTCCTAATTCGGTAAATGAGAGTATTGTCAATACATTTGTAAATAATCCATTTACCCCCAGATACTCTGTATTTAACATCTTTATAAATACAGTTTGTACTAAAAAAGCCATAAATTTATTTACCAATTGAACTATAGCACCAGCTTTAACATTTCTTAATGTATGTTTAGTTCTTGATTCATCTTCCATTATTTTAACCTCTCATCTTTAGAAAAAACTTCATCTAATATCTTGAATTGACTTTCAGCTTTTCTAATATGTTTATCAATATTTATTAAATATTTTAAATCTTCATCTTTTAATTCTTTAATATTAAAGTTGTCCATATTTTCTATGTCAATATATTTCCCTTCAAAGCTAATATCTTCAAGCATATTTCTAGTTTTATCATTATATATAACTGGAATAACATTTTTATTTAGCAAAAAGCCAATTATATTTGCATGAAATCTTGTTCCTATAATAGTTTTTGCCGTTGCTAGTTCAGATAACGCCTCCTCTACATTGCCATTGTAATAATATTTTTTTATTTTATTTTTAAATTCACTTTTGTTAAATATTGATTCTATTGCAATCTCATCGCCTTCTTCTTTACAGAATGACATTAATTCAATTTCATATTCTCTATTAACAAAAAATTTAATTAATTCTAATATTTTTTGTTCGTATTTTTCTAAATCAGGATTAACAATTTGACCTGCTTTTTTTGAGATATCTATAACTGATATAATAACTTTATTTTCTTCTTTAACTTTACGGTATTTGGATACATCATATGAAAAAATTATATCTGTGGATACTCTCACATTTTTCAATTCTGAAACATATTCATATGACTTATTATCTCTTAAACAAACATCTTTTGCTTTTGAAAATACATTATCCTTTATTTCATTAATATATTCTGTTGAATATACAGGACCTATATTCGAACCTAAAATATAGTATGGCTTTTTTATATTTTTATACCAAAAACTATATTCGGATAAATCAAGGTTCCTTTTACTTTCCATAAATAAAGAGCCACCTATAACGATAACATTATCACATTTATTTATCAATCTATTTTCTAAGCTACTTAAACGATTAAAATATTTTCCTAGCTTTCTAGTAGTTCTAAATATAAATTCATTATATTTTTTACATGTAAGATTTTTAGGTAAATTGTTGGGTAATTTTACATTGCTATATGTATATAATAAAAATTTCTCCTCTTTATATCTATTACATAATGAATAAATTAGCATATCATCACCTAGATTATTTTTAAAAACACAATTTAAATAATTAATTCTAATCTCCTCCTTATATATTTTTATTAAGACTATCGATTTTCTAAGTTTTTCTATATAGAAAAACTACAAATATTTATACTAATTTTTTTCTTCTTTTCCACTCTTTTAAAGAATAAATGATCTTTAATGTATAACACATCTTATAATTTAATAATATTTTATTTAACTTCCAGATCGGAGTTAAATTAGTACTTATATATTTTATGTAATCATCTTTCGCATAAAAATTTACAATTTCTTTTATTTCTTTAATAGTCTCTTTTTTATTTTCATTTCTTACTGCATTTGAAATAGTGGATGTGTACATTCTTAATCTGTTCATCGCATATCGAGATTTGTTTTCTTCGAAGATTTTATTCCTTTTCAGACAATCTATTAATTTATCATGAAAATAAATTTGATTTTTAAAACATCCTAGTATATATTTGTCTAAAGTTGTTCCACTATATCTATTATAATTATACAAAAAATCAGAAGTTATATATATTTTATTTGCCTTAGCATATAAATCTATTAAAAACAATAAATCCTCTGCAATTGGCACTTTTTTATTAAATTTAATATTATATTTCTTATAAAAATCTGCATCTATGAATGTTCTCCATACTAATCCTCTTATAGTTTCTATAGAGTCTTCCTTATTTTTTTTCCCAATCATACTTGGTAATAACGTTCTTAGAATTTCTTCTTTATATATTATGCAATCATTCCATGGAAGCTTACTATAGACTTCTTTAGATTTAAACTTTTCAATATAGTTACATAAAACAATATCTGCATTACTTTTTTCTATTGATTCCACCATGACCTCAAGATAATTTTTTCTATATTCATCATCTATATCCATAAAAGCCAAATATTTTCCTGTTGAATTTGCTATACCTATGTTTCTCGCTTCAGATACTCCACTTTTTGATATATTAATTAATTTTATTCTATTATCGGAAGTAGCTTTGTCTATTATTTCTTGACCATCATCAGTTGAACCATCATTTATAAAAATTACTTCAAAGTTTTTATATGTTTGTCCAATAATGCAATCTATACAATTTGATATGTATTTTTTGGCATTATAAAAAGGTATAATTATGCTTACTTTTTCATTTTTCATATATATTTTTTCTCCACTTCAAAATTATTTTTTAAACTTTTTTAAATAATATATATATGCAGGAATTATAGTAGCTACTATTAATAAAAAATGTTTATGAAATATATATTTTATTTTAGATTTATTTATAATATTGCATACATTATAATATAAAGCGCCCTTTAATTTTGTTTTTAAATATATTGCTATATCCATTCTTTGCTCTGAAAAAATAATAAAGCTCTTTACATTTTTTCTTATAATTTCTGCATCATTTTTTGTATATCCGTCATCCAAATATTGACAATAATAAATAACTTTTTGTAAAAAATAACTTTTTCCTATTCTATCTAATCTATCATACAACCAAGATTCAGTTATAAATTTGTCACCTTTAATTATTGGAAATGGATTTTCTTTTAATAAGTTTGTTTTAAAGGCTAGTGCAGTCTCTCCTCTATAATTGTATTTTGCATATAATTCTGATAATCTAATATAATCCTTTTTCACATTTTCAACAAATTTATTTTTACCAGCAATATTTTCTCTATATGCAATTATTCCTACTATTTTTTTATCATCTTTTATTCTTAAATTTATTTTATTTAACGATTCAACACAATTATCAGATAAATAATCATCAGAATCTACACAAAAAAACAAATTATATTTTGCATATAATACACCTTTATTGAAAGCTGCTGATTTTCCACCATTTTCAGTATATACATACGTAATATCAATTTTTTTTTCTTCTATAAATTTATCGACCAAAGCTTTGGTATTATCTGTTGATCCATCATCGACAATTACCCATTCAAAGCTTTTATCAGTCTGATTCAATAGACTTTTATATAATTTTTCTAAAATATATGCTCGATTAAATGTTGGTGTAAATACTGTAATTCCTACATTATATTTCATTTTTTAGACACTCCTTTTCTTCTTTATTAAAAATTAATGGTGCTGATAACAGAATTATTATATTCATAAATATATTTGGAGCAAAGCTTTCAGTCAATATATAAATAAGAAATGGTATAATTATTATGGCCTGCTTCACATTATTTGTTAATTTGACATTATTAAATAATTTAAAAAATAGATACATAATAACGCCCAAACAAGAAATTCCATATTGTATCATAAAAAATAAATAACCATTATCAAATAGTGCATTTGTATCTTCTATTAAATTTTTACCAAATAATGATATACCATATACATTCCAATAATAATTACTATATCCTATTCTTCCATTAAAAATAATATCTAATTTATTCATAATTTCAAGATGTCCATACAATATAGCTGTTACAATTGAGAAACTGAACATAACCAAAAATATGACCTTCGGAAATTTTACTAATAACTCATCTTTTTTTCTGATTTTAGAATATATTGTAAGTCCTACTAATAGTAAACCACATATAAATCCTGTCCTACTTAATGTATAGCTATATATAAAATAATTTGTTCCAATAATAGCAGCATAATCTAAAATATTTAATTTTTCAAATCTTATATATATATATAACGCCAATATTATAAAAAGATTTATTTGAGCTGTATTTGGATGTCCATATCCTAAAGAATATCTAATATCAACCCCTCCATTTCGATACATCGAAATCATTTCGTTATCGATTATACCTAGCAAAGATAGACTAATAATAACAATGAAAGTTGTTAATCTAATAATAAACATTCCTTTGAATGTTCTATCTATATTAATATTCTTCATTCCAGCTAATGTAATACACGTCAATAAAAATGTTGGTCTTTTTGTACACACAAAAGTTCCCAAGCCAACTAACATGATAGACGTAGTAATAATAATCTCTCTTTTAGTAAATTTATCATTTGCAATTTTAAGAAAAATTGCAGCTATACCAAAACAAATTAAAAGTAGATATATTTTACTACTATTATCCAGTCCAATCCCTTTACAAAAAACATTTATATATAAAAATATATAAAATATATCTGTTTTCTTTATTTTTAAATTCACTCTTTTTTCATCCCCTTATGACTGTTTATAATTGCTATTTTTCAATTTAACCTTATATTTCCTTGGTATCTTTTCCCAGATATAGTAAACATATTTTTTTATTCCAATTTTTTTAAAATACCATGTATCTATGCCTTTATACCCTTCTTTTATGTATTTTTCTAGTATTTCTTCTCTATTTTTTGATTTTGCACTAGGCTGATTTAATTGTTTATTCTGCCTTGCAGCTTTTTCAAAAGTTGATTTTTTTATTATTAAATCTGCACAATATTTTTCAAGTATTTCTTTCCCTTTGCTATTATTAATTAATACACACGAAATACCATCTTTTTCATTTATTTCTCCACCATTATCTTTCAAATATTCAGGATGCTCTCTTTCAATTCCCCAAAAATCTCCTATTGTAATATCTCCTACACGTTTTCTGCCTGCATATTTACATGAATAACAATTCTCACGATATATTTCAGAATTCAAGAATAATTGATAATATGATGATAAATGTGATGTTATTAACTTTGATTTTTTATTTTTCTTTTTATCAACATAGTCAATTCTAGCTTGAAGTCCCCATCCTTTTGTCTTATCTCTAAAGACAAAATCTTTAGCTATAATATTTTCTTTTCTTTCTATAAAACTAATATAATCTTGGAATATTTTTTTACTAGGAATTCCATGACAAATAATATCTATTGTAAATAAATTTTCATTTTTCTTATTTCCAATAAAATTTTTAAGTGCTGCTACTTGACAAGGGGTTCCTGAAAACAATACTTTTTTTCCATCTTTTAAATCTTCTTTTATTGATTTATATGTGTAATTAATATCACTTTGTACATATTTTGACCCTTGTATTTTTTTTATTTCCTCTATATTATTTATTCTAATATGTTTCGGAGTTAATTTTCCATCTTCTAATTCCATTGAACAACCATAAACTATGCCGTTTTGCTTTATAATATTAGATGCAATTTGCGCAAATATTCCACCAGACGCTGATTTCATTAAAACATCTTTATTAGTAGTAATTCCTACATAAGTTTGATTGTTTTCTTGCAATTCACAATCGTTTTGATATGCACATGTTTTTTTGCATAAACCACATTTTATACATTTTTCATGATTGATTTCAGGATATTTATAACCGCATTCATCTTCTTTCATTTCTATTGCATTTTGTGGGCATATATTCATACATGCTTCACAACCACAGCAATCTTTTTTATCTTTCACTAACACAATTTTATTCATTCTATTACTCCTTGCTTATTTTACATTTTTTTAAATAATACTCTTGCAATTTGTATACAGTTGATGATAAATCAAATCCTGCTTCAACAATATTTGTTGTTAAATCTGTTTTACATTCTTTTGATTTCACAATGTTAAGACATTCTTTTGCCCATACTTCTGTGTCTTCTAAAGGAAGCTTTTTATATATTGATGTTACTTCAGTTTCAGGTGGTAATTTATCAGAACAAACAATTGGAGTACCTGAAGCTTGAGCCTCTATAGCGACAATTCCTAACCCTTCAAACAAAGAGGGAAAAACAAAAACATCCATTGCCTGATAAATAAGATTCATATCACTACGATTTCCTAAAAATATAACATCCTTTTCCATTTTCAATTCTTCTACTCGTGATTTTATTTCATTCTCAAGAGGACCATTCCCAACTAAAATTAATTTAGCATTTTCTTTTTTCTTTTTTATTTCGTTAAATACATCTAATAAAAATTTATGATTTTTTTGTGGATGAAATCTTCCTACATGCCCCACAACAAAATTTTCTTCAATGCCTAAATCATATCTGACTTTTTTTCTATTCTCACTATTAAAAGTGAATTTTTTTGCATCAATTGCATTATTTAAAACTGAAAATTCTTTATTCCCAAATAAATATTTTCCAGCTTCTTTTGAACATGCGAATAAATCTGTAGCATGTATCGTATATATTTTTTGCATAAATCTCTTTAATAAGTATTTTGCATCATGCACAGTTTCATTATTATGAGAGTGGGCAATTCTAACTGGTACTCCGCATTTTTTTGCAGTTTTTAAACAGAAATAACCAATTGTAAAAGCATGGACATGAACAATTTTATATTCTGGATTATTTTTTAATATTTCTTTTAATTTTTTCTGAAATTTGAATATATTAAAGTCATTTCTAAGATTTGTATAGTATATTTTCCCTCCTAGAGATAATATTTCATCATCATAGAATTGTTTATCTGGATATTCAACTAAAAAGTCAAACTGAACTTTATTTCTATCTATATTTCTATATATATTCATTAATAATGCTTGAGTTCCGCCGGCTTCCATTCTTTGTAAAATATGCAAAATTCTTATAGGTTTACTCATAATATTTTATACAACTCCTTTTATAGTTCATTTTTTAAATAATTAAAAGTATTTGCTCTTTCCGATTTTAAAATCTCATCTACTTTATCATAATCAATTTTATTATTTAAAATTTCATCAATATTTTTAATATCATAAGTTATTCTATCTTTTAAACTTAATCTTTCCAATAAATCTGTTAATTTTTCTTCATTACCATAGGCATTTCCTACACTTTTTCTAACTAGAGTAACAAAATTTCTTTTTGTAATAATTGAAAAAATACTTCCATGAAATGTGTCTGTTATAACGATTTCTGCTTTTTTAAAATACGCTAATGCTTCGAAAGGAGAGCAATCTATAAACTTATCAGCGCATTTTTGTGCCCCACCTATTGAATATACCTTCAAATTATTTTTCTTTGCAAATTCTCTAATATATTTTGATTCATTAGCTGAAATTCTATTTGAATATGCATATACAATAATGAATTTTTCTTTAACATCTATATCTGGTATTTCATTACATTTATTCATATAATCATAAGCTAATACAGGATCTAAATTATAAACTACTTTTTTATCAGATATTGTTTCAACAATTTTACCTGTGTTGTTATCTCTAGCTGACACCATATCCATTTTATTTAATAAATCAGCAATTTCTTCTTTTTTGTTATGTTCTTCTAATTTAGCTATTGTTGTATTACCAAATGAAGCTGCATATGTAATAACTTTTTTTGCATTATTATCTTTTCCAAATAATTCTAATGAATATCCAACATTTTTATTTGATTGAATGCAATTAAAAACTTCATCACTTCCAATGACTAAAGTGTCTAATTCTGGATTATAATTAGGGGTTTCAGTTAATCCTAACACACCATAATATTTTTTTCCAAAATTCTTTTTATGTATAATATATTGGATTTTTTGAATTAATGGAGCATCTCCTTCTAAAGTTTTTAAAGCTTTACTTATTTTATCATTTTTTCCATTTAAATTATCTTTAATAATAGGTTCTTCTACATGGTAGTCGACATATTGAACTTCATAACCTTGTTCTTCTATTAATTTTCTTAATCCATATGCTTGCAAAAATGAACCATAATTTTTTATTCTTTGCATTGATAATATTCCTATTTTTTTCTTTGTTGATTTATTTTCTATATCCATAGGTTAAATTCCTCCATTTTTCACCAAATATTTATTTGAACATTTTTTCTATTTCTTTTTCTAGCTCCTCAACGAACTTCCCATTATTAGAGCTATAATTACCTGACATATTACTAACGATTTCTTCATACTTAACAATCTTTTCCTCCAACTCGCTAATATCATAAACAGGTATTAAACTATTATTTCTTTCGACAACTTGTTTAACAAAATCCACTTGATGGTCATTTACATGCTCTTCAAATTGTTTTTGTCTAGGAACAACAATAGGTGTTTTACCAATTGCCAATGGAGCAACAAAGCTTGCTGGTCCTCCGTGTGTTATAACAATTCTTGCCTCTGATAAGTATTGTTGCATTTTATCATAGTCAATTAATTTATATGTTTCACAATATTTAGGTTCATATTCTGTGTAACCTTTTTGAATAATTACATCTTCATTTATAATTTTTTGCTCTTTTAATCTATCTATTTCTTTTATTAATCTATCAAATCCTTGTTCATGTGTTCCAACTGTAACAAAAATCATTTTATACCTCCCATTTTTTAGAAAATACTTCCTAAGTTTATTGCTTTTGGATATACTTTTAATTGCTCTTCCCATTGAACAATAAATTTATCAGCTAATTTATAACAAAATTTTCCGCTTACAGTAGGTTTATCAATTCTATCGAAAACTTCTATGTATACTAGTTTTTTTCTAAAAATTTTTCCTAGTAAGAAAAACGGCATTGATACTGCTGCTCCTGATGATATTATTAAGTCTGGTTTTTCCTTTATTAATATTTTTAATGCTAAAAATGTATTTTTTATTAAGTTAGGTATATTTCTGTTGGTTGGATAATGACACCAATACTTTTTTTCATCTTTCAATAAACTTTGTGCATCTGTTTTATTAAATGTAACCCAAAATCTATCATGTTTTTTCCAAAAATCTTTTAACATCCACATATGTGTTAAATGTCCTCCACTTGAACCTACTATTGCTATTTTCATCTTTTTAATCCTCTCTTTATCTATAATTGTTTATTTCGCACCTTTGCTCTTTAACACAGACACAAAAGTTTTTAAAAATATTTTTGTATCAAACCACAATCCTTTATGTTTATTATAAAATCTATCTAATCTGCATCTGTTTTCAAAACCAATATCACTTCTGCCTTCAACTTGCCATAAACCTGTTAGACCTGGTTTGCATTGTATAACATCATTATAGTAATCTCCCATATCGCCTTTTTCTCTTGGTAAATATGGACGTGGACCTACTACTGCCATATCTCCTTTTAATATGTTTATAAATTGACCAAATTCGTCTAAACTGGTTTTGCGAATGAAAGCTCCTACTTTAGTTATACGTGGGTCGTTTTCTAATTTTTTGTTTTTTTCGTATTCTTCTTTTATTTTTGGATTTTCTTTCATCAATTTTTCTAATACTTGTTCTGCATTTGGAATCATTGATCTTATTTTGTATATGTTTATTTCTTTTCCATTTTTTCCTATTCTTTTTTGTTTGAATAATACTGGGTCATTATCTCCATTTTTTAAATTCGCTATTTTTACTATTAGCATTATTGGTAGTAATAGCATTGAACCTACTAATCCTACACATATGTCAAATGTTCTTTTTAAAAATATGTATGAGTCATTTTTTAGGTGCATTTTAAATAATTGCATTGCTCTGAATGCTTTTGTATGTTTAACTGGTGATTTTATTTCACTTTTTGTTATTTCTTTATTTTTTTTAGTTTGCTCTACTTGACCAATTTCAGTTATTAATCTTTCCATAATAGAAATTTCCCCCAATTTTTTTGATTTTTCATTTTCTACTATTTGTAAATTACTTTACGTTATATAGATTTTTTTCTTCTGTATTGATTTTTTTAACTGAATTTATTGTAGTTTATATTGTGCATTTTACGTTTCCGTGAATGCTTTTATTTTATCATATTGTTATAGTTTTTTCAAGGTATTTTTGGCTTTTTTGGCTTTTTGATTCGTTTCGTGTCGAATTGATAGTTTTGGGCGAGAAAAACTTTTCCTTTTTCAAAACAATTTTGTAATTTTTCTATTATCATTTTTATTGTATTTATAAAAAATTCAGGACATAAAGTATGAGATGATATATTTACAATATTACGATATGCATTGTCTAATTCAAATAAATATTTTTATATGAATAAACCCTCCTTGTTAAACATTTTGTCTAACAAGGAGGGTTTGCTTTAGTATAACTAGCGAATTTTATTATTAATTTTCTATCATTTCGTCTAACAAGATTCCTACATTTGAACCAAGATTATTTTTTAAGTCCATAAGATTTTCTTCAAATTGTTTTTCATTATTTATGGCTTTCTTTATATTAGGCTTAAACTTTTCAAAATTTATATTTTTCTTGTTGCAACCAAAAATTTCTGACAACTTAAGTTCCAAAAATCTTTTACTATTACTAACTTTTCTATTTTCTAGCATAGCTATTCTATCTATATCAAATATTTTATCATCATGCATTAATAAAAACAATTCAAAAGTAGGATTAGAAACATATACTTTATAAGTATACTCTTTACACATTTGTAAGAAGTCATCATATTGATGTTCACTAAAATTCTGTGGATCTCTGTCTATAACAAAGCAAACTTTATCTATTTCGTTGTCATATAAGAATTTATTATTTTTAATATCTTCATTAAAATTAGTTATTTTTCTTATAGGATGACTCTGCCCTAATTCCTCTTCATCATTTTCAATTGGAATTACTTCAATAAGAGAATTAATATTTATTTCTCTGGCATTATCTCTAATTCCTAAAAAATATTGTATTTCTGTTTTTTCTCCTTCAGGAATAATATAATATTTGGATTTTGGATTTAATCCTAATGAAGTTCTTTCTAATTTACTTGCTTCTCTCACTATTCATCATCTCCTAACGGAAATAATGTTTCAAATATAGGAACTCCTCCATATCTTCCTTCTAAATATGCTTTATCTATTTTTTTATCAAATCTTTCATTGTAATCTTCTAATGAATATAGTTTTGTTGGTCCATTTTTTTCTCTATTTGCAAACCATATTTCATCTCTTCTTAATAAATCAAAATTTAAAAGTCTAGATTCATGTGTTGTCACAATTAATTGAATATTATTTCTATTTTTATTTTTTAAGAATTCATCTATAAATTTATAAGTTAATTGTGGGTGTAAACATCTATCTAATTCATCAATAAAATATACTCTATTTGTTTTATTGTTCAATAAAATTTCTATTAAATCTAGTATTCTTCTAGTTCCATCAGATTCTTCTGAAAAAGAATATTCTCCTTCATTGTTAATATGTTCAAATTTGATTGTTTTAATTTCTAATGATTCACTTTTTGCTTTTTCAAAAATATATAGTTCATTGTTAGCTCTTAAAAAAGAGTTGGCTTTTACATGTTTTTGTCCTTGTTTAGCAGCATTCATATAGTTTTGTTCTGTAAATTTTATTACATCACTTAAAATTTGTGGTGGTATTCTTGTTGATAATTCTTCTAACTTTATAGGTTCTATTTTACATTTGCTTATTCCAGTTCCAAATTTAGAAACAATTTCTGTTATTTTTTCTAAATTTTCTTCTGAAGCATAATAAGAATCATCTATCATTTTTCCTTCTGGAGGTATAACTACTAAAACTTGTTCAAACCAAGTATAAATATCCTTAAATATAATAATGCTATTATTTCTATCTTGATATAAGTTGTTTTTATTTTTATTCATAACAGTTAAAAATAAAACATTATCTTGATTTTGAATATCCATTGCATATATTTTTAATCTTTCTAAAGATATTTTATCATTAAAATATTGTTCATTTAAATCAATATCTTTATTTATCTCTCTAACAAAAATTTTCTTTTCATCACCATTCTTATTTAATTCATATAACCATTCTGCTTTTATCGAATTTTTCGATAATAAAACGTCAAATCCATATGAGTAATATTTATTATTTAATTTAATTTCAAAATCAAATGTTGTTATCTTATCTTTGTTTTTTGAATTGATTTTGCAATACATATTACTACTAAATTGAATGCCTCTAATTATTATACTCTGAGCAAAATTTATAGCTTTTAGCAAACTTGATTTTCCTGATGCATTAGCTCCAAATAAAGCAGAAAATTTTAATAATTTTAAATCTCCATCTTCTTGAATATGTTCTTCTTTTGTTCTAGTTTTTCCAGATATCATAGAAATTTCTTGAACCTTATCAAAAGATAGAAAATTAGATACTTTGAATCTTATCAACATAATTTTGCTTCCTCCTTTAATGTATTTTATGTGATTTTTTCACTTTTGTCAATTGCTTTTACTATAATTATATACTTTTTTAAATTTTTTATTCTGTCAGATGTGAAAAAAACGTTTCTGATTAATTGCGAATAAATCATTTATTTCTTGCTTAGGTTGTGGTAAGATAAGTGGTTAATACAAAAAAATAAGCGCTCTGTATTTCTACAAAATGCTTATTTAGGTATGGTTGCCATAGTTTAGTTTATCAAGAATTTGTGGGAATATATATATATCACCTGATTTATACTTCTTATAATATGCAAAATGAGCGATACTGTTTGCACAATATCACTCATTTAATAAGTCAGATCATAACCATTTTACCAAAAAGGTTTATAGATACTGGCTCAATAGTAGCTTTTCTCCAACTTGTGTCCGTAGCCGATTCTGGCATAGGACCGTCTGTCAGATGGGACATAATCATATATGCTCGCACCGCAGTCATAAACTGCACAATTTTTAGCATATATTCGTTACACTCGCCAATATTTCCTAACGAGTCTTTTTCTACATAAGCTAAGATACATTCCGTCGGAATTGCTGTAAAATCTGCTATTATTGACATTTTGCAAGATTTGTCGCGTTTTCCATTCTCAGCTTCGTAGTAGTTCAACTGCCAAACTTGATTTTGAATATGAATAACGTCAATAAATATTTCTTCAACGCCTTCATCGTTCATGATGAGAACACCTCCTATAGGAGTATGTTCTTTGTTCACTAAATTTTTCCAGTTATTAAAAAAGGGACCTAAATATGCTTGGTCTAACCAGTTTAAATTGTTTTGACATATTTCTAACAACATCCCCCTCTGGGTAATCGCTTTGACAGATGGCCACTTTCTTGGCTTTTTCGCTATTACGGATTTTCCCCGCACAGTGTAAATTTTCATTGAATATCACCTTTCCATAACTAACTATAACTCTAGCATTCCTCCTGACCACAGGAATGCGCCTACTATATTAACAGGAACCTCTATAATAGATTTTCCTGATAACCAAAATTAATTTGAATGGTTCCCCATTCTAAAAACTACACTAATTTTAACACACATCTCCATTTCAGTTAACATAATTCTGCATATTTTTTTACCTCACCACTTTACAACTTCCCAATTTTATTATAAACTATATATCAAATACAGAAGAAAGAAGTGATTATTTTGTCAAGAAAAGAAAAGAAAATGAATTTATTTTTAAAAATATTACTCATCCTATTTATATCTATTTTAATTATTGTTATTACAATGATTTCCACAGCATATTTTTATTTAAAAAATAAACTAGGTAAAGTAGAATATGTGGATATACCTAAATCTGAAATTATTGTAAACCAAGGTGTTACTGATTCTTTAGCTACATACCGTAACATTGCTCTTTTTGGAATTGATGCTAGATCAGATACTTTTGGTACTGGTAACAGAAGTGATTGTATTATGATTATAAGTCTTAATGAAAAAACAAATGATGTTAAAATAATGTCTGTTTACAGAGATACCTATTTAAACATTGATGGTCATGGTTTAGATAAAGTTACTCATGCATATTCTTATGGTGGACCTAAACTTGCTTTGAATACTTTAAATCAAAACTTAGATTTAAACATCACAGAATTTGTTGCTATTAATTTTGATACTGTTCGTACTGTTGTTGATAGTGTTCATGGTATACAAATGAATTTAGACTCACAAGAAGTTAAATATATTAATAGTTATATTAATTCTTTAAACAAGCAATTTGGTACATCTTCAAAAAATATTAATAAATCTGGTACTTATACTTTAGATGGTGTACAAGCTTTGGCTTACTGTAGAATTCGTTATACAGATGGTGGAGATTATAAACGTACAGAGCGTATGAGAGATGTTTTAACTGCTGTATTTAATAAAGCAAAAACTATGGGTGTTGGTGAATTAAATAATTTGGCAGATACTATTTTACCTCATGTTTCTACTAATTTAAAAGAAAATGAAATAATTGGTATGATTCCAAAAATAGCTTCTTTTAATGTTTCTGATAGTTTTGGTTGGCCTTATAAAACTAAGGGAATTACTAAAGATAGATGGTATGGTGTTCCTGTTGATTTAGAAAGCAATGTTTCTCAATTACATAAAGAGTTATTTGGTGCTGAAAATTATGAGCCTACTGATACAGTTAAAAATATTAGTGATAAAATTGTTAAAAATACTGGATATAAAAAATAGTGTTTGCATAGAAATTAAATATAATGCTATAATAAATTTAAGTAAAAATAGTATAGCTTAGGGAAAGAAAAAAATCACACAAATAAGTGTGATTTTTTCATATTATCGCTAATAATTGTATTATAATATTTTACTTTACAACACCGAAAAAACCTAAAACTAATACCAATAATCCTATAGCAATTCTATACCAACCAAACACTTTGAAATCATGTTTTTTGATATAATTCATTAAGAACTTGATTATCCATACTGATACTAAAAATGCTGTTACCATTCCTAATATAAGTGCTATAAATTCTGTTGCTGTAAATGATAGCCCGAATTTTGCTATTTTTAATAAGCTTGCTCCGAACATTACTGGAATTGCTAAATAAAATGTGAATTCTGCAGATACTTTTCTAGATACTCCTATTAATAAAGCTCCTATTATTGTTGCTCCTGAGCGTGATACTCCTGGAAATATTGCTGCTAATAATTGAAATATTCCTATTATTAACGCATCTTTATATGTAATTGCTGCTATACTATTTATTTTAGTTTTCTTTCCTTTGTGCCAATTTTCTATTATTATAAAAGCTATTCCAAATACTATTAATGCTATTGATACACTTGTTGGATTATAAAATAACTCTTCAAATTTTTCGTCAAATAATAATCCTACTATTGCTGCTGGTACACATGCTACTAATATTTTTCCCCATAGATTTGTTATGTTTTTATCTAAGTGTGATAGTAAACCTTTGTTTGAAATTGCATTTTGTTTTTTGTTTGTAAATGGCCATATGTCTTTAAAATATATTAATACAACTGCAAGTATTGCTCCTAATTGTATTACTACATCAAACATGTCGAAAAAATTTTCCGATACATTTTTAAATTTCATAAAACTTTCTAGTAAAATTAAGTGCCCTGTACTACTTACTGGTAGCCATTCGGTTATACCTTCTACTATACCAAATATAATCGCTTTTATAAAATCCATTTTTTTATTCCTCCTATCTTATGTTTTAATATACTATTGTTACTTACTGTTTTGAAAATATATATATTATTTTTTGTTTTAGTTACAATTAGGCACAAATGTATTTAGTTTTAACTCTTCATTTGACCTATTTGCATCAATTTATAATTTTTTACTCATTTTTTGTCACTAAAGTAAACATATATCTATATTCCTGATAATCTGTTATAAATGCTTGTTGGCTTACAAATGTGTATTGTTCATTGTTAAATAATTTTTGGTAGGTTGTATCGTATACTCCATCTATAATCCATATTCTTCCAGATAACTCATTCATAAAGTCTTTTGTAATATATGTATCCATTTGTGGCCCAAATGCTTTGTATGCTTCTTCTACTCCCCAGTTTTGTTCATTGTAAAAATATTGTTTATTATTTGGAAAATGGTTTGCTATTACAGAGCCTACTCCTATATCTTCATATACTATTAAATCGCCTTCTTGAATGTTTTGTTTTAAGTATTCTATTTGTTTCATATTGTTGTTACTGTAGTTGATTTTTATCATATTTATATTACTAATAACTGCTACTATTACTGTAAATAAACATATTGCTAAAATTACTTTTTTGTTTTGCTCTTTTGATATTATAAAACTTAGTGTGAATATGTATAATCCTGTTATTACGAATAAGTAACGATAATATAATATTGATGTTTTTGCTAGTGCTGTTACTACTAATGCAGCTATTATTACTGCTAAGTATATTCCTATTGATAATTTTGCTGGTAATATATTTTCTTTGTTTTTTCTTTCTTTGAATAATTTTATACCTAGATATATGTATAAAATTATTGATAATGCAAATACAATATAGAAATTATTTAAATTTCCTAAAAAACAATTTTCTACACTTCCTATGTATTGAAAACTTAATAAATCCATTAATGTATGTGGAAATTCAAATCCTATCCAAAATCCTTTTGATACATGTTTTAATTGTGATACAAAGTATAACATCCATGGAATATATAGTATGAATTGCAATATTCCAAATACTATTATTCTTATTATAGATTCTTTTCTACGATTTTTTATGAAGTTTACTAGCATTACTAGGTTTATTAAACCTGCTGCCATTAATCCATAATAGTGTACATATATACATGCTAAACTTGTTATTTCGAATATTATCCAATTTTTCCAGGTTGTTTCACCTTTGTAAATTCTATATCCATATATTGCTAGTATTGTTACTAGTAGTACTGCCATTGAATACATTCTTATTTCTGCTGAAAATACGGATACTACTGGTAAAAAATATGCAAAAAATGAAAATAGTATTCCTGTTTTTTCGCCAAAGTCTTTTCGAATATGTGTGTATCCTAATATTCCAAGTAGTGCTACACATATTAAAGAAAATGCTCTGTAGGCTATTATACTGCCTCCTGTTATGACATTTATTAGGCTTATTATCCAATAATATAAAACAGGATGTACATCATGTCCGCCTATATTCCATATATCTATCCAATTATGGTTTGCCATTGCTACTGAGTAGCTTTCATCAAACCATATATTTTGATGAAATATACCTATTGAGTTAAATATTATTCCTATTATTATAACTAATATATGTATGTTTTTTATAGTAATTTTTTTCTTCATTTTAGTTTATTTATAATCCAATTTATAATTTGATTTATATTTCGATTTATTTTAATTTATTATATTTTGATATATATAATTATAATTTAATTTATATCTTATTTATAATTCGATTTATAACTTATAATTTAATTATATGAATTATTTTTTATTGGATTATTGCTCCTTTCTTTGCTTATTTTATTTTTACAAATTTATTTTTTCCAAATTGAATTACTATTTCGCCTTCTATTTTTACTTGTGCATTTATATCATTTACAACTTCTGAATTTATTTTTACTCCATTTCCTTGTATCATTCTTCTTGCTTCACTTTTTGATGTTGCAAATCCTACTTTTGTTAATATATCTGCAAGTTTCATTTCGCTTGATTCATTGCTTAGGTTTATTTCATTTATATTTTCTGGAATTCCTCCTTTTGCAACTTGTGCGTATCGTTCTTCTGCTTGTTTTATAAATTCTGCTCCATGATACATTGTTATTATTTCTTCTGCATATTTTTTGTGTGCTTTTATTATGTCTTCTTTTATTAGATTTTGAGCTTCTGCTAAGTCTAAATCTGTTGTTAATTTAAAGTAGTCTAATAATACGTTATCTGGTATTTTCATTGCTTTTTCGTACATTGTTTCTGGTGATTCGTCTATTCCTATGTAGTTTCCTAATGATTTACTCATTTTTTCTTTTCCATCTAATCCTACTAATAGTGGGAATGTTATTACTACTTGTGATTCTTGGTCATAATTTTTTTGTAGCTCTCTTCCTACTAATAGGTTGAATGTTTGGTCTGTTCCACCAATTTCTATATCTGCATTAATCGCAACAGAGTCATATCCTTGCATTAATGGATAAAACATTTCGTGCATGCTTAGTGGTAGATTATTTTCATATCTGTTTTTAAAATCATCTCTTTCTAGCATTCTTGCTACTGTGTATTTACTTGCTAGCTCTAACACATCTTTTAAGTTTAATTTTGAAAGCCATTCTGAATTGAATACTATTTTTGTTCTTTCTGGGTCTAATATTTTTGTAACTTGTTTAAAATAGCTTTCTCCTGCTGAATGTGCTTGTTCATATGTTAAAGCAGGTCTTGTTTTACTTTTTCCTGTTGGGTCTCCTATCATTGCTGTGTAATCTCCTATTATAAATACTACATCATGACCCATTTCTTGAAATGTTTTTAGTACTCTTAATACTACTGTGTGACCTAAGTGTAAGTCTGGTCTACTTGGATCTGCTCCAAATTTTATTGTTAGTTTTTTACCAGATTTTAGCTTTTTTTCTAAATCCTCCTCTGAAATAATTTGCACTGCTTTTCTTTTAATTAAATTTAATCTTTCCATTTTTTTCCTCCTTTATTTTTTTAGGCGGTAGGAAAATGGGAAAAGGGGACGGTTCTCTCCTTTGTATTAACTAAGAGTAACTCACATTCGTTCGAACTCTTAATAAATTTTCCCATTTTTGGGAAATTGGGACAGTCTTCTGCAGATTGCACATTGGGGACGTCCCAATGTGCATAAAACAGTCCCCCTGTTTTCCCAAAACAAAAGAGCTAGTTCATCCTTAAAAAGGACGAATTAGCTCGTGGTACCACCTTTATTCACAAAATTTTACTTTTGCCTTATTTTAGATTTTCGTAATCTTTAACGTAACTACTGTAAGAAGTGTAATTCGATTTCTATATTCTGATAATTTACACCTACCATTACCTCTCTTTATTTTGAATTATAGATTTCTACTTGGTTTCTTTTTGACATAGTTAATTTAATTAGTTTTTATGTTAGCATTTTTTGTTTTTTTTGTCAATAGTTTTTTTGGGGCTAATATTACAATGCAACTTCTAATTTGGAGAAGACTGCCCCCTTTTTCCAAAACTGCACATTCTTTCACGTCCCCGATGTGCGATGTGCGGAGAAGACTGTCCCAATTTCCCAATTTTGGGAAATTAGAACTGTCCCCTTTTCCCCGCCTTTTTCTCTTTTTCGGTTTTCCTTCTTACAATATTTTTATCAATTCACCCATATTTTTTCCCTGTACTTTTGGAATTTCTACTATTTCAAATTTTGATACTTTATCTCCAAATTGGATTTCTACTATATCTCCAACTTTTACTTCATAGCTTGGTTTTACTACTTTTCCATTTACAGATACTCTTCCATTATCTGCAGCTTCGTTAGCTACAGTTCTTCTTTTTATTACTCTTGAAACTTTTAAAAATTTGTCTAATCTCATTTTTTCGCCTTCTTTCTTATTTACATTCAATCATTTTATTTAAATACACTGAATAAATATATTTTTTATCTACGGTTTTATTTAAAGCTTGCTCCAATGCATTTTTATAAATATCTATTTGCTTACTATATTTTTCTACAAGCTTTAATTCTTCTCCTTGATTTAGCCTATCGGTTTTGTAATCTACTAGTATTATTTCATTATTTTGATTTATATAATATAAATCTATAATTCCTTGTACTAATATATTGTCATCTGAATTATTATCATATACATCTTTTGATTTTAAATTTATATAAAATGGTTGCTCTTTGAATACTTTTTTTGCATTTTTTAGCTCTTGCCATAAATTAGATTTTGTGTATTCTAGTAATTTATTTATATTTATGCTTTCCGCTTCTAGTTTTGTTATTATATTTTTGTTTACCATATTTTGTACAAATTCGTTTATATCCTTTTTTGTATATTCTTTATTTTGATCTAACCTTTGGAAGCATAAGTGCATTAAAGTTCCTTTTTGTGCACTTGATAGTTTTTGCTCTTCGTTTAAGAACTTTGGTTTTGCTATTTCAGATTTAAATTGTTGATTTTCTGCTATTTCAGATAATTCCTCTAAACTTATTAAATTTTCTTCATTTTCAAGCTCTTTTATTTTAGTTACTGAAGTTTTTGTAGGTATTACTACAGAATCCATGTATCCATATATCCATAATAATTTTTTTCTTAAGTTTTCGATATCTGATTCTTTTACATTTTTTGATCTTTCTTCTAGCTCTTTGTAGATATCTCTTGTTTTTGTTTGCTCTATTTTTTTATCGAATTCTTTTATTAAATCTAATTTTTTGTGTACTTCTAAATATATATAATCTTTTACATTGTTTATATTATTAAAATATACTAGTGTTATCCAGTCTAAATATGTTTTATATCTTTTTAATATAGATTCATATAACCTAGTGTTACCACTTACTTTATATGTATCGATTAGCTCTTGTTTTTCTTTAAAAGATTTGTCTGCATCCTTGGATATTCCTGTTATTATTAATTTTTCTTTTGCCCTTGTTAATGCAACATATAAAACTCTCATTTCTTCTGATAGAGATTCTATTTTTGTTTGTATTTTTATTGCTTCTTTTGCGAGTGTGTTATATTCGATGCTTCTTTCGTTATTTATGTATTTTGGACCTATTCCTATGTCTTGATGTAGTAGTATGTTTTTGTTTAAATCTTGCATATTGAATTGTTTTCCTGTTCCACATAAATATACTACTGGAAATTCTAGACCTTTACTTTTGTGAATACTCATTATTCTTATTACATTTTCGTTTTCGCCTATTAGTTTTGCTGATGATAAGTCTCCGCTGCTTGTATGTAGTTTATCTATAAAATTTATAAAATTAAATAGTCCTTTGAAACTTGCACTTTCGTATTGTTTTGCTCTTTCGAATAACATTTTTAAGTTTGCTTGTCTTAAAGCTCCGTTTGGCATTAGTGTAACATAATTGTAGAATCCTGTATCTATGTATATTTGCCAAATTAGTTCATCTAGTGACATGTATTTTTCTTGAGATTGCCATTTTTTTATACTATTTAAAAATATATCTATTTTTGTTTTTAATTTTTCGTCTCCATCATATTCTTTTAGTGATTGATAAAATGATTGCTTTTTATTTTTTAATCTTATTTCTACTAAATCATTATCTGTAAATCCTGCTATGCTTGATCTTAGTACTGTTACTAATGGAATGTCTTGCATTGGATTATCTATTATTTTTAATACAGACATTATTGTTTGTATTTCCATTGATTCTAGGTATTCTGATGATACATCACTAAATACTGGTAAATTTAATTTTGCTATTTCGTTTTCGTATATTGGTGCTGTTACAGATGTTGCACGTAGTAGTACTACTATGTCTTTGTAGGTTATATTTCTGTAGTCTTTTTGTTTTTTGTCAAATACCATGTAATCACTGTCTAGTAGATTTTTTATTTGTCTTGCTACAAATCTGGCTTCTAGTACTACATCTTCTATTCGGTCGGCATTTGATGTTAATTCATTTTCTTCTTCTGGTGTATCTTTGAATACGTTTATTTCGGGCTCTTTTAAATCTATTATGTGTAGCTCTGCTTTTCCTGCATAGTTTGTTATATTGCTATTTTTTGGTTCTTTGTAATCTGCCCCTAGGTTTAAAAATTCGGTTTCATCGTATAATATATCTCCTAATTTTTTGCTCATTATATTTTCAAATATCATGTTTGTTACATCTAAAATATTTTTTCTACTTCTGAAGTTTTTGAATAATTGAATTTTTTGGCCGTTTTGTGTGTTTCCTCCTTTTAGTGAATATTTTTCGTATTTATTTAAAAATAGCTCTGGTCTTGCTTGTCTGAATTTGTAAATACTTTGTTTTACGTCTCCTACCATGAATATGTTATTTCCTTTTGAAACACTTGTTAATATGTATTCTTGTACTAGGTTACTGTCTTGGTACTCGTCTATTGCTATTTCGGAAAATTTTTCTTTGTATTTTTTTGCTATGTCTGTTTCTACTATTTTTCCATTTTCTTGTTTTAGTAAAATTTTTAATGCAAAGTGCTCTATGTCATTAAAGTCTACTATATTTTTTTCTTTTTTACGTTTTGCAAATTGGTTTGAAAATTCTAGTATTAGTGTTTGTATTGCTTTTAGAATATCGTACATATTGTATATATTTTCGTTTGCTTCTTTTGAATTATATAATAAAATTTTTGAAATTGATGTATTGTACTTCTTTTTTATGGAATCTCTTAAAGCTTTTGCGGTTTCTTTTAGCTCTAAGGTTACTTTTCTATCTGTTGGCCAGGTTGGCCATTTTAGTGTGTTTGCTTTTTCGTAGGCTGTGTCCCATTCATTTAGGTTTTCCATTATGTACTCTAAATTTATTATATCTTCACTTATTACTAATTTAAATTTTTGTAGTTCTTCGTATTTGTTTAAGTCTTTTTCTATTTTTTTTAGATTTATTATATAATCGTTAATTTCTTCTTTTAGGGTTTGTAGTAGAATTTCTCCCCATATTGTTTTTGAAAAGTCTTGATTTATATTATTTTTTAAGTTGAACATTTCTACTTTTTCTTGTAACCATTGCTCTGGGAAGGGACTGCTTTGGATGTATTTGTATATGTTTAAAAGTAGCTCTTTTAGTGGTTCATCATCTTTATATGTTGTGTATGTGTTTATTAAATTTATAAATTCTTTATTATTGTTTAGGTATTCTTCTTCAAAAATATCTTCTATTACTTCTTGTTTTAAAAGCTCTATTTCGGTTGTATCTGCTACTCTGAAGTTTGCTGATGCATCTATTTCAAAAAAGTTGTTTCTTATTATGTCTAGACAGAATGAGTCGATTGTACAAATACTTGCTTTGTTTATTAATATTACTTGTCTTTGTAGATTTTTGTTGTCTGGAAATTCTTCCATTTTTTTGTAAATTGCTTCTAATATACGCTCTCTCATTTCACTGGCAGCTGCATTTGTGAATGTTACTACCAGAATTTTATCTATGTCTACATTTTCGTTTATTACTTTATTTATAATTCTTTCAACTAATACTGCTGTTTTTCCACTACCAGCAGCTGCTGCAACTAGTATGTTTGAGCCATTATCGTATATGGCGTCTTGTTGCTCTTTTGTCCATTTTACGTCTGCCATTTTTTCCTCCTTTATCTTTGGTGAGTATATATTATCATTTTTGTTGATTGCTTTCAATAATTTTTTGGAAGAGAAATTTGTAAATACTTTCATTTGTTATAATCAAAAAAATTCAGGCTTGTTTTTTTACCTGAATTTTTACATTTTATTTTTATATTTGATATTTTACATTTTATATTTATGAAAAGAACATATTACTTACGATTGGTGCTATTACAACTGTCATAAGCCCTGTAACACTTATTGCTAAAGCACTCATTGCACCTTGTATTTCACCTAGCTCAAGTGCTGTACTTGTTCCTGAACCATGTGCTGATGTTCCACATCCTAGTCCTTGTGATACAGGATTTTTTATTTTAAATATTTTATATACATATGGTGCTATTACTGCCCCTACTATTCCGCTTAATATAACTGCAAATACAGTTATTGAAGTTATTCCTCCAAGCTCGTTACAAATTCCTAAAGCAATTGGTGTTGTTACTGATTTTGGAAGTAATGATATTGCAAGTTCATTTGATATATTAAATACTTTTGAAAGTGTTACTATAACAACTGCATTTGCTACGCATCCTGCTAATATTCCTGAAAGTATAGCTACTGCATTTTGTTTTAATTTTTCAACTTGTTTATATAATGGTATGGCTAAGCATACAGTAGTTGGTGTTAAAAAGTATGATAAATATTTTGCACCATTATAATATGTATCGTATTTTATATTAAATATTAATAATATTGCTATTATCGCTATTGTTGATGTTAATAATGGATTTAATATGCTAAGTTTTGTTTTATTTTTTAGCCATGTACATCCTAAAAATATAATTACTGTAATGAAAAATCCAAAATATGTTGATGCTCCTAAAATTGAGTCCATTTATTTTTCACCTTCCTTTTCTGCTTCTAATAACTTTTCTTCTTTTTTTGAAAATAGTGGTATTTTAGCTACAAGTTGTGATACTGATCCTGTTACTAGCATTACTGCAAATGTTGATACTAATATTATTAGAAGTATTGGTAGTATATATGCTTTGAATTGGAAAAATGCATCCATTATTCCTACCGCTGCTGGAACAAATAGAATAAGCATTATAGATAAAAAATATTCTGATGTTTCTTTTACTTGTTCTAGTTTTACTATTTTTAGGCTTAGGGCTATAAATAATAATAGCATTCCGTATATGCTTGCTGGAATTGGTAGTGGAATTACTGTGTTTAGTACTTCTCCTATGAATGAGAATAATAATATAATCATTAATTGTTTTAGATATTTCATTGAAATGCATTCCTTTCTGAAATTTGATATATATATATATATCAAGGATTGCTATTTTGTCAATGATTTGCGGTGAAAAATTTTCTATTCCATCACCTCCGACAACACCTTCGCCAAATACTTCGCACTTACCTCACATTCCTCCAAAGTATTCCCAGTAGCCCCAATTTCTATTATACTAGCAGCTTTTCCTAAATGCTGATTATATCTTGCATCTCGTAAAAGAATTGGCTTAAACAGTCCTGGATACAATTCATTTGCCTTTTGTTGAACTTTCATTGCAAATTCTAAATTTTGTTTCCAGTTTTCGTGTGTTAATCCGCTTCCATTTGTTCCTATTACAAACATTATTTGTGCTGCGTATTCATCTCCTATTTTTACTTTTGGTGCATATGTGTCATCTCCTATTGCATCTCTGTGTAAATCTATTATTACATCAGTATCGTTATTTTGTGATATTAAACTACTTACTGTTTTTAAAGATCTTCCATATGAACCTGAATATGCTGGATAATCATGATATGTTTTATCATGTATTACATTATATCCATATGAATTTAAATATTTTTTTAATTCTTCTCCTACTCGTGCAACATTATAATTTAAGTCGGTTGTTCGAAAATTTCCACTTGCCTGATATGATCTTTCTTGTGTAGGAGTATAGCTTTCGCAAGTATGTGTGTGAAAAATTATTATATTTTTATTATTTACACTTACATCAGTTGTAAGATTCATTACTGATAAATCATAATCTGTTTCGTTTTTTACTTTTACACCTTTTAATTCAAAATTATATGTATTTTTATATTTTGAGTATACAGTTTCGGTTTTTACATCTGTGCTGACATCTGTAATTTCGTCCATATCCTCTTCATTTAGTGCTTGATTGTTTTGTACATTTTCTGCAGTAGTTGCTTCTATATTATTTTCAGAATTATCATTATTATCACTGTTTTCAACATTTTGTAATTTATTACTTATAGAATCCATATTTCTTGATGTTACTGCTTGTGACATTCTAAATTCACTTTCTAACATGCTTTCTGGATTTAACTCAAATATATTATTTGACTCTACACTTCCCATTGCAGTTATTTCTTCTGTAATATATGATATACATTGAGTTGTTGTTATTTGTGTTTGTGTAAGATGTTTTTTTGAATATTCATATACTTTTACAATTATAAATAAAATTACTATAATAAATCCTATTTTTATTATATATTTCCATATGTCATTTTTGGAAACAACTGATACTTTTACCATATACTTCTCCTTTGTATGTGTGATTTTGGTGGGATTTGGGGACGGTTCTCTTTTCCCATTTTTGAGAATTTGGGACAGTCTTAAAAGTATAGTAATAATTTAAGATTTGTTTTCAATAAATTCGGGGACACGTTAAAAATTCATCTGCATATTGTGGACGTCCTCGATGTGCAAAATTTAAAGACTGTCCCAAATTCCCAAAAATGGGAAAAGAAAACCGTCCCCAAATCCCCAAATCACACAATGTCTTATTATAAATTATATGCAAAATATTGAATATTTATGATTTTCTTTATATAATATATATTTATAGGGAGGTGATTTTTTGGAAAATTCACAAAATAAAATTCTTTCGAAAACATTTTTTTGGATGTTTTTAGGATTACTTGGCACAGGTTTAGTAGCATTTTACACATATGCTTCTGGTTTATACTTATCTATATTTTCTTCTAATTCTATAGGAATTATTGCTTTAATAGAAGTTGTTGTTGTATTAGTTTTCTCTTTTTTATTTAGAAAACTTCCGCCTATAGTTGTTGGGATTTTGTATTTTATTTATGCTTTTATTAATGGTTTTACATTTTCAAGCATTTTTGCAATATATGAAATTAGTTCAATTGCATTTGTATTTTTCTTGACAGCTATTTTATATGCAGTACTAGCCTTTTGTGGATATAAAACTAATATTGATGTTAGTAAATGGAGCACTATTTTATTTATAGCTTTAATTGTTTCTTTAATTGCTTCTATTATTAATATTTTTATTGGTAATTCTTTATTAGATATAGCTTTAAACTGGTTAATTATTTTTATATTTGCTGGTTATACAATTTACGATATGCATGTACTTAGAGAATTACAAAATGATCAATCTTTGAATTCTGAAAAAATTTATATTTATTGTGCTATGCAATTATATTTAGATTTTATTAATTTATTTATTAGATTGTTGCGTGTTTTTGGAAGAAGTAGAGATTAAAAAAAACAGGAAGACGGAGAAATTGATTCACTTGTAGAAAATTAGAAATATTCTACAAGTGAATCAATTTCTCCGTCCCCTTTATATATTTTCATCCTTTATATAATACTTAGTTCCCACCATTTTATCTGGCAAATATTGTTGCTGTACATAATGACCTGGATAATCGTGTGGATATTTATAACCTTGATGATATCCAAGTGCTTCCATTCCTTCTGCTGGTGCATTTCTGATGTGCATTGGAATTTCTCCTGTATCTTTATTTTTTATATCTTCTAGTGCATTATTTATTGCTAAATATGTGGCATTAGATTTTGGAGAAGTTGCTACATATGTTGCTGCTTCTGATAAAATTATTCTTGCTTCTGGCATTCCTATCATGTGTACAGCTTGCATTGCTGCATTTGCTACTACTAATGCATTAGGATTTGCCATTCCTACATCTTCTGCTGCAGCTATTACTATTCTTCTTGCTATGAAAACTGGGTCTTCTCCTCCATTTATTGCTCTTGCTAGATAAAAAATTGTAGCATCAGGGTCACTACCTCGCATTGATTTTATGAATGCACTTATATTGTCATAATGGCTGTCTCCATTTTTATCAAATATTGCTTTTCTGTTTTGAACACTGTCTGCTGCTATTTGATTTGTTATATGAATATATCCATCACTATTTATGTTCGTTGTAAGTACTGCTACTTCTAGTCCATTTAGTGCTGTTCTTACATCTCCATTTGCTGTATCTGCAATTTTTTGCAATGTGTCATCTTCTATTTTTATGTTGTAACTTCCTAGTCCATCTGGACTTTCTAATGATTTTTTTAATATAGTATATATATCTTGTTTGGTTAGCGGATTTAGTTTAAATATCATTGATCTTGATATAAGAGCCTTATTTACCTCAAAATAAGGATTCTCTGTTGTGGCTCCTATTAAAATTACAGTTCCATTTTCTACATATGGTAGTAATGCATCTTGTTGTAATTTATTGAATCTGTGAATTTCGTCTATAAATAGTATACATTTTCCAGATGGATTAAGCATTATATTTTGAGCTTCTTCAACTGCATTTTTTATATCACTAACCCCTGAGGATACAGCATTTATTTTTTTAAATTTATATTTTGTGGTGTTACTTATTACTTTAGCAAGGGATGTTTTTCCACAACCTGGTGGTCCCCATAATATTATACTTGATAATCTATCTGCTTTTATGGTTCTATATAATATTTTATCTTTACCTAGAATGTGTTCTTGCCCAACGTAGTCTTCTAGTGTTTTTGGTTTCATTCTGTAGGCTAGTGGTTCATTATAATTCATATTTTTTCTCCTATAAAAATATTTGAGATTGGAAATGGGGACAGTTCTCTTCTTTGTATTAACTAAGAGTAACTCACATGCTTTCGAACTATTAATATACTTTTAAGACTGTCCCAATTTCCCAAATTGGGGAAATTAGAACCGTCCCCTTTTCCCAAAATCCTAGCAACAAAAAATGGAAAAGAGCAAAGCTCTTTTCCATTTTTATTTATGCTCTTGGATGTGTTTTTCTGTATATATTTTTTAACCCTTCATCTTGAAATTGCATGTATACTTGTGTTGATGATATATCTGAATGTCCAAGCATTGTTTGTATTGCTTTTAGGTCTGCT
Organism: Clostridia bacterium; assembly: GCA_017625035.1. Classification (GTDB taxonomy): domain Bacteria; phylum Bacillota; class Clostridia; order TANB77; family CAG-508; genus CAG-492. The sequence continues at coordinate 5,494 of JAGALX010000008.1, read as the reverse complement.
CCATTTTGTAATAAATGTGTTGCAAATGAGTGTCTTAATACTCCTGGTGTTATTTCTTTATCGATATGTGCTTGATCTTTGTAGTATTTAACTATTTTCCAGAATCCTTGTCTTGTTAATTTTTTACCATTTATATTTACAAATAATGATTGTACATCATCACTTTTAATTAAATATGGTCTTGATTCTTCCATGTAGCTTTTTAGTGCTTGTAAAGACATTGCTCCTAGTGGTATAGTTCTTTGTTTTACACCTGCTTTGCAAATTACGTAACCTTCGCTTAGGTTTACATCACTTATATTTAATGATATTATTTCTGTTACTCTCATTCCTGTTGCATATGCAAATTCTAGCATTGCTTTGTCTCTGATTCCTTTTAAGTCTGCATTTGTTGGTTGTTCTAGTAATAACTCAACTTCTTTTGTTGATAGTACATTTGGTATTCTTTTTTCTATTTTTGGTGATTGTACTGTTGCTGTTGGGTCTTCTTTTATTTCTTTTACTCTTACTGAATATTGATAAAAAGATCTAATTGAAGCTAAATTTCTTGATACTGTTGATGTTTTTTTTCCGTTTTCTTGTAGGTAATTTAAGTAATTTTTTATTGTTGTTTCGTCTGCTTTTAAATAGTCTATTTGATTTGTATTTATGTATTCTTGATATTGACTAATATCTCTTTTATATGATTGTAGTGTGTTGTCTGTTAATTTCTTATCTTTTTGAAGAAATTCTAAAAAATTGTTAATTTGCTTTTCCATTTTAGTTCTCCTTACCCCTCATTTTTTATAATTTACATAAGCTATATATGTTATATCAAATTAAATATTAATTGTAAATAGTTTTTTTATATTTTTTAAATAAAATTTTTTATACTTTTCAAATAAAATTTACTATTATATTACTTGTTATGTTCGTTGATACAAATATTTCTATTAGTGATGAAATAAACAATCCTATCATCATAATTATAGAAAACATAGTATGCCTGTATATTTCACTTTTTATGTTTTCTTTATTATGTTGTTTCATTATGGATCTATGCATTTTTATTGAACTTACTGCTAAAGCTAATATACATGGTATTGCAATTATGTTTTGTAATAACATAGAACTTAGAGAAAAAATTATTCCTTTTGATTTTTCCATTGTAGCAATTATTGCTGATATCGAATATCCTATGCACATTGCTTTATAAGCTAAGCTTCCATATACTAATGGTATTCCTATTATTGTTGAACCTGCAATCCAAATCATTACCGCAATTTTTAGGTTTGATACTACAGATTTTGCAAATAATTTTTTTTGATCAATTGTATATTCTTGATTTTTTATTGAACTTGTAAATTCATTTATGTATCCTGATATAGTTTGCTGATTTTCTTGGCTTGAACTATTTAGTAACATAACACCAATTATAATGCCTATTAAAAAAATTATTACTGATATTGCATATTCTTTTATGTTTTGATTTATATGATCTTCTATTATTTTGAAGAATTTACTTTTTCTTTTTTTTGTCCTTCTTTTGTTTGCCATTGTTCCTCCAATTTCAAAATCTTTTACTATAATTTTTATTCATAAGATTATGAAATAGAACAAACACTATTAACAATCTGTTTTTTGTGTAACAGTTACTTTACCGTATACACCTCCACCACCTGATTGTATGTTTATATTGCCTTCTCTAGCATTTACTATTGCATTTGCCATTTTATTTCCTACAACACCTTCAATGTCGTCTTTTGACAATTTATGTAATATATTCATTTCTGTTTCGAAGTTTGAAAGTAATTTTTCGATTGTTTTTCCTCCTACTCCTGGTATAAAAGTTAAAGGAACTTGATAAATATATGGTGGTCTATTTTCTGGACTTTTTGTACTTAGCTTGTCTTTTATTACTTCTATTCTGTCATAAACTCCCATAGTTATATTTGTTCCATTACATTTGTTACATTTTAATATTGGAGCTATTCCTTCGATTGGCATTTCACAATCTTCGCAAAATGTTCTGTGATATTTACCAAGTTTAGGATCTAATCCGTAATTTGCTACTATTTTTCTGCCATCCTCGTTTTTAAATGCTTTTAGTATTTCTTTAAAACTTATGTCTTGTATTAATATTTTGTTGTATTCTCTTGCTATTTTTGGTAATGAATGTGCATCAGAATTAGTTATAAATGTTTTATTTTCAAGCTCTGATATTGTATCTGCCAAGAATGTATCTGAGCTTAATCCTAATTCTATTGCTGGAATTTTATTGTATTTTTCTTTGAATATTTTTTGTAGACTGCTTGTACAATTTCCATAAAAACTTTTGTGTGGAGTAAATGCATGAGCTGGAACTAATATTCCATTATATTTTTCTACAATATCTATTAATTCGTATGCAGATATATCTGCTCTTTGTGAACTTAATGTTATATTACCAATATGTGTACTCATTTCTTTTGAAAAAGCTTTTATGTCTGATAATTTTGGAAAATAACATAAATTATGCGCACTTCCTGTTTTTCCATTTTCGTTTTTTTCTGATGTTTCTATTTCACTTCCTAGAATTATACATACTTTGTTTTTGTATATAATTCCTCCATCTTCTATTTCGTATGCTTCTCCTGTTTTTAGAAAATTTTCGATATCTTCTATTACATAAGGTGATGCACAATCTATTATTCCTACGACACTAATTCCTTTTCTTTCCGCACATTCTTTTGCTATGTTTGCAAAATTTAGTGATTTTGCTGCTGTTATTTTTATTGGTTTACCATTTTCACTTCTTCCTATGTGTACATGTAAATCTGCAAAAACTTCGTTCATCTTTTTTTCCTTCTTTCTTCTGTTTTAAATTATTACCATATTTTTTGTATAGTCCAAATTAGCTATTGTATCATTTTTGCATGCCATTGTGTATACATTTGTTGCAAAAATATCTATTTCTAATAATCTTTTATTTGTTTTGCTATTATTGTTATCATTGAATTTTTTTACTGATGTTATTATTTGAGCTTTTGGATTTGCTTTGCTTATTCGTGATATAAGTTCTTTTCCTTTTTCGTTAAATCCTAGTACCCTAATATATGGTATAGCTCTTTTACTCATAGCAACATCTTTTTTTGTAATTCCTAATAATGCACATATTAAAATTCTTTGTATTCGAGTTTGTGTGTATCTTTTAGTTTTTACTATGTTTATAAAATCTTTGATATTATTAGAAAAGTTTGCTGCATTTTTTATGCTATGCTCTAATCCTTCGTTAACATCTGGTAATTCGGCTATTTCTGCTACTGACATTTTTCTTAAATTATAAATTATTTGTTGTTCATATTTTGATAAATCTAATACTATATTTCCTAGTTCATTTTCTTTATTTAGAATTTTGTATGTATCGTTTGGTACTACTTTTCTTATTTCGCTAAATTGTTTGTTTTTTAGTAAATTTCTTATTGCAGTAGCACTTGCAAGTTCGTCTACTATTGTGTTGTCATTATAATATACTTTTTCCCTTTTTATTGGGATTGGTTGTATTGTTGATTTTATTTTCTTTAGTGATTTTAAGTATTCTATCGCTAGTATGTTGTTTGGTGAATTTAAAATATTTGCATATCTTTTGTTATCATTTAAATACAACATTAAAGCATTTTCTCTTGCTTTTGGAAATGATATTCCTTTTTTTAGCTCTTGGTTTAGTAAATCTTTGTATTTTTTTGGTTCCTCACATACTATGCTTGAAATATTGTTTAGTGCTGCAAAATCTTCTGTTTCGGCTCCAAATGAAATTGCATCTACTATTTTTAAGCTTTCTAATAATTTTATTGCACCTAGAGAAAAACTTTCTGCACTAGCTACACTATATATTGTAGGAAGCTCAATTACTAGATCGATACCATTTAGTAAAGCCATTTCTGCTTTTTTCCATTTGTTTAGTATTGATGTGTTTCCTCTTTGGACAAAATTTCCGCTCATTACACATATACTGTACTCAGCTCCTGATTGCTTTTTGGCTTGTCCCAAATGATACATATGACCATTATGAAAAGGATTATATTCTGCAATAATGCCTAATACTCTGTTCATTTTCATTTTTTGCATCCCCCTTTTCTTTTTAGATAATTTTTCATAATCTATTTTTTCATAGACTACTTTACACTATCTTCTTTTTTATAGTGTTTTTGTAAATTACTTTGTTCCCTCTACTTTTTTGATGTGTTTTTACATTTTTACTATAATTTCATTAAACTTTTATACTTTAGAAAATTTTAAGTAGCAAATTCTTGCTACTATTTAGTAATAAAATTTTTGTTACCGTATATTTTCTTTAAAATATATTGTTGTATTCAAAATTTATTGCTATAATATCATAAAAATTGCAATATAACAATACTTATTTAGAAAGGATTTGATAAAAAAATGGATGAAGTTACAATTTATACAGATGGAGCATGCTCTGGTAATCCTGGACCTGGTGGTTGGGGTACTATTCTTATTTTTAAAGATATAAAAAAGGAAATTTCTGGCGGAAATCCTAATACTACTAATAATATAATGGAAATTACTGCTGTTTTAGAAGGATTAAGACTTTTAAAACATCCTTGCAGAGTTAATGTTTATAGTGATAGTGCTTATGTTGTTAATTGTTTTAAACAAGGCTGGATTTATAATTGGCTAAAAAAAGGCTGGAAAACTGCTAATAATGAGCCTGTTAAGAATAAGGAACTTTGGCAGGAATTATATAATTTGACTAAAGTTCATGATGTTACTTTTAATAAGGTTAAAGGGCATAGTGATAATGAACTTAATAATAGATGTGATGAGTTGGCACGAAATGCTATTAATAATTTGTAAGAGAACAAAAGCGGACATATTTAAATTCGAATCTGTTTATGTCATTTTTTCGTCCGCGTCTTTGTTCGTGCGCCAATTTTTGCAAAAAATTGTGTGCAATGTTTTTTTATAATAGGAAAGTGTTTGCAGTTAATTTTTACTCTTATGTTGAACTTTCGTATTATAGAACAATAGTGGCGCATTAAAACATTCTAACTTTTTCAAATTGTATTATGCGCCACGTGTAATTGTTCGCGCGCCAAATTTTGCAAAAATTTGTGTGCAATGTTTTTATATAATAGGAAAGTATTTGTAGTTAAAATTTACCTCACAATAGAACTTTCCTATTATAGAACAATAGCTCAAATATATAACCAATATGCCATAATTATATATTTGAGCCTTTATATTATAGAAATTTGATTTTATTTTTGTTTATAAATTTTCGATTTCTTCTTTAGTTAATCCTGTTATTTCCATTATTAAGTTAATGTCCATTTTTTTAGCTAACATCTTTTTTGCAACATCTTTTTTACCTTCTGCTTTTCCTTCTTTTCTTGCTTTTGACATTGCTGCCATTTCATCTCTTATTGCTTTTTCTCTTAGATATGCTAATCTTCTTGTTTCTTCGTCTCCTGTTAAATATTCAAGCTCTTCTTCTGCTTTTTTTACATAT
>JAGALX010000057.1 GCA_017625035.1 Clostridia bacterium | reverse complement strand
GTAAAAGTAGGATATCAAATTTATAATTTTCATAAAGAAGGTGGAGAAAATAATAGTAAATGGTTAGTATATGTCTTAAAAAAATGCGAGAACTAAGAATTTTTTGAAAATTTTTATAAAAACAAATCTGCAATGTGGGATAATATTATTTGGAATAGTTTTCGTGGCAAAACAATATAATAGTATATGTATGAGCAAAGCAATTTGATTTTGCTCATTTTTTATTTTGTAGAAAAATCAAGCATAGTAGGGGAAGAGCCTTATTTTTAAAAATTTAAAGTAAAAAATGATATCAAATATTTTTGTGCAATGTTAAAAAGTTTTCAGAATTAAAATAAAAAATTATAAAATTTTATAAACAGATTTTAAAGCTTTTAAATTTGTTATTGATAATTTATATTTATAGATTTTAATTAAATTTGTACAATAAAAAACTCTCAAATCAGCTAAATTTAACGGCTTACGAGAATCAATTTTAAGGCGTTTTTATTCAAAAGCCATATAGTTTGTTGTCTATAAAATACGGCAAATATGGAGTTTCTAAGATTTTGAGGATTTTTTATAAAATTTTAAAATAGAATATTAAATTATAAAAAATTCTTAATATATAAATTTAAATTTTAAAGATAAAAATAAATTAGATACGAAATTATATAGATAAAATAATTAAAGGGTTTAAAATCAATTTTGAGGCGATATAAAAATAAGATCATATAAGATAATGAATAACAATAAATATGCAATATAAAAAACTAAATAATCTATAGAGATTAGTAAAACTATTTGATAAATTCTAAAATATAAATCATACTCTTTACTTTCGCTCGTAAATATGTTATAATATACGAGAAAAAGTAAAGAAGGTGAAAAATATGGAAAATGAAGAATTAAAAAAATTTTTAAAAGAAAATCATGGATATATAACAACTACAGAATTAGAACGAATTGGTATATCAAAACCAATGATTCCTAGATTAATTAATAAGAAAATATTAAGAAAAGTAAATCGTGGTATTTATATAGATAATAGTTTATTTGAAGATGAGTTTTTTATTCTTCAAAAGAGATTTTCTAATATAGTTTTTTCTTATAATACAGCTTGTTATCTTTTAGGATTAAGTGATAGAGCGCCATATAAATTAGAAATCACAACAATAAATCATAATAATATCAATGCAAATATAGATATTCACTATGTATGCAGAGAAAAATTTGATATTGGAATTATTGAAATTGAAAGTCCATACACTAATCCTATAAAAGTATATAATGCCGAAAGATGTATTTGTGATATCTTAAAAAATCCAAATTCAGTAGACTCAGAAATGTATAATAAAATAATAAATAACTATTTTAAGAAAAAAAATAAAAATTTAACATTATTAGAAGAATATTCAAAAATATTCAATGTTTATGAAAAATTTATAAATATAATGGAGGTTTTAATATAGATGCTAGATTATAATGAATTATTTTCAAAGTCCAAAGAAATAGCGAAAGAAACCGGATTAACACAATTAGAAATATATCAAAGATTTATGTTTGAAAGAATTTTAGAAAGAATATCATTTTCTAAGTATAATAATAATTTTATATTAAAAGGCGGATTGCTTTTATCAGCCATGCTTGGAATAGATAGTAGAAGTACCAGAGACATGGATATTTCTATAAAAGGTATTACTATTTTAAAAGATGAAATGGTAAATATACTTAATGAAATTCTTTCTATTGACATTAAAGATAATGTTAATTTTGAAATAGTCGATGTTACAGATATCAGAGAAAACGATGAATATGGAGGTAATAAGTATCATATAGTTGGAAAATTAGAAAACTTAAAAGTTGCTTTGGAAATTGATATTTCAACTGGAGATGAAATAACTCCAAGAGAATTAAAATATGAGTATCCATCTTTATTTGAAGATAAAAAAATATTTATAGATACATATAACATTGAAACAATTTTGGCAGAAAAAATTGAAACAATATTACGTAGAGGAAAATATAATGCAAGAATGAAAGATTATTACGATGTATATTTTTTCTTAACAAAATTAAAAAGTGAAATAAATTTATTAATATTTAAAAAAGCAATAAATAATACATTAGATAATAGAGATTCTTTTTCATATTATAATGATTATGAACAAATTCTTGATGGAATAATTATATATAACAGAATTAATGCAAATTGGAATACATATAAAAGAAAAAATAAATATGCGGATAATATTGAATTTAAAGATATTATAGAAATATTAAAAGAATTCATAAAGGAAGTGAATCAAATACAAGAGTTATTAGGAATAAAATAATTAGTAAACCATGAAAATTGAGTACTTTAACAAAATATTTATAAAAAGTAATTGTTAATTTATAAAATTTAAAAATAGAATATTAAATTATAAAAAATTCTTAATATATAAATTTAAATTTTAAAGATAAAAATAAATTAGAAACGAAATTATATAGATAAAATAATTAAAGGGCTTAAAATAAATTTTGAGGCGATATAAAAATAAGATCATATAAGATGATAAATAGTAATAAATATGCAATGTAAAAAAACTAAATAATCTATAGAGATTAGCAAAGTCAAAGGCTTGAAAGTGCTGAAATTACTAAGAGAGGACTTAATTATAATTATATGGTTTTATTCCTACACTCTTTTGCACAAAACTTTGATAATAGTCAACTTTTCCTGACATTTTTATAATTATTTTAAGTTTTATTGTTAAAAAATTATATTTATGATATATTAATACTGTATAATTGTATGGAGGAATACATATGAAACAAGACGAAGAAAAAGTATCAAAAGGAATATTTGTTAATTATCAAATTGCAGAAGCTATTACAGAAATATTAATGTCTGTTGACGAAACAGGAAAAAAACAGTTTGATTTGTCAACAGAAGATGGTTTAGAAGGAGCAAAAAAACTTTTAGAAGACTTAAAAAAAAGATGGCAAGAAAAAGATAAAATCCCAGGCTATAATTTACCAATAGGAAAAAATATGGTTGGAATGGACGACATTAGCATTGAAGAAATAATAGAGATATCAGAAAGTTTAAAACAATATGATGTATATTCTTGTGAATGTGCTGCTAATATGCAATATTGTATGATTAGAGATAATAACGGAAAAATAGCTTTTGATTTCTCTGCTTTAGAAAAAATAGCAAAGTTGGCAGAACTAACTGGTAAAAAAATAGTTATAGATTCAGCAATTGTTTTTGGTGATCATTTTCCAGAGAATATGAAAACAATGAATAAATCCGAAATTGAAGAAGCAATAGCTTTATATACAAGAACTTTAGAAACTAATTTTGGTGATTATATAGATAGAATTGACGTTTTAAATAGTGTTTTTCAAAGGAAAGATGTTTCAAATAAAGAAGGAATATCAAGTGAGCAATTTTGGATAAATATTTTCGGAGAAGATTATGCTACAGATGTATTAAGAATAGTAAGAGAAACTTTAAAAAATAAAGATATCAAATTATGCTGGAACGAATTTTATATTACAAATGAAAATGATCCTCAAAGATTATTAGACTTCATTCAAAGAATCAAAGAAACAGAATGTTTAGATGTAATTGGACTTCAAGATAAATTTAGATCAGATACTTCAGTTGAATATATCCAGGACTCATTGTTAAAATTAGTTGATTTGTGTAATGAAAAAAAATTAAAATTAGCTATAACTGAATTAGGATGTGGAATTACTAGGAAAGATATAGAATTATTAAATGCAGCAAAAAATAATGGTAACTATGAAGAAACTTTACAAGATGTAAATAAAAGAATTCAAACTATAGTTGCATCGGTCGAAGAAATTGCACAACAAAATTCAGATACTATTATTTCTGTAGAAGAAAGATATTCTGATAAATTTGATTATAATAATAGAGATATCAAAAGAGAACATGGTCATGATGTTAATACAACAGGAAAAAGTAAAACTAATAAAACTCTTACTTTGAATCAAATCGGTAAAGGAACTACTAAAGAATTTAGTTCTAATCCAGAACAGGCAAGTAGAGCTTTTGAAGCATTAAAATCAGGAATTAGAACACAAAAAGAAATAAAAGATGGACAAACACAAGGAGAAGAATAAAATGTTAAAAACAAATTATGCTAACGCATATAAAGAAGTTTTAATTATTTTAGATAATTTAATAAAAGAAGATTACGATAAAATTCCAAAAGAATATATAGAATTTTTAAAATCAAACTGCAATAATGAATATGAATTTTATTATGATAATTCTAAAACTTTTGAAGAACAGGAATTATTAGATAATACAAAATATATATTATTTGGATTATTTGAAAAATTTGGAGCAACAGAAATACAGAAAGAAAAAATAAAAAATTTTAAAGATAACTACTTTAGAAAGATAGAGGAAGAAAAAAGAGAACAATATAATCCAGATGATATATTTAAAAATGCAAATAAAGCTAAAAATACTGATATAGAAATGTCTGAAAATAACACCAATACAGTATTGATAGAATGTAAGGGATCATTTTTTACTAGATTTAAAAACTTTATATTCAAAATATTACATATAAACAAATAAAATTAGAGCTAAGAAATTAGCTCTTTTTTAATTTAGTGCTAAAATTGAACAGAGTAGGAGAAAGGAGGCAATTTTGAGAAATTAAAGATTGAAAAAACAAATATAATTTAAAATAATTCTACAAAAAACATATAATATTTTGAAAAACAAAATTATAAAAATTTAAAATAAATATATAAATATAAAATTTCATAATTAATTTAAATTTAATTTTTAGATTTTTAATTTTAGTCCTATCTCAAAACCGAACATTTGTTGTTTGTGGAATTTTATATATAATTTGTAAAAAAAATTGATTATATTAGTTTTCAATTATTATTTATAAAGCTCTAAAATCGTTTTTAAGTAATTTAAATTATTTTAATGTAAACTTTATCATTTAATAATATGAATTTGGTTTAAATTGGATTTTAAGATTAATTCGAATTAATATAATTAGTAAATTTATACTAAAATTATGAAATATATGTAGTTTTGCTAAATTTCCGAAAATACTGAAAAATGGCTAAAAAAACGACGCACGAGAATCGATTTTAAGCCATTTAAAAAAAAGAGGCATATAGTATGTTGTCTCGAATTTTAGCTAAATATTGATATATAAGGGTTTGAGATATTTTCAAGAAAAATTTATAGATAGTAATATAAATTGTAATTATAAATTTTTAAAAATTAAAATTTATATAATGATTATAATTTAACTTAAAATTTAAACGCATCAGAATCGTTTTTAGGCGATTTAAATAAAAAAGTAATAAAGTTACATTAATAAGAATATAAGGCTAAATACGTAAAAGTGCTAAAAATAGCGAGATAGAGGCTCTTTTGAAGAAGTATATATTTTGTCTTATCTCCTTTTGCGCAAAACTTTGATAATACACCACTTTTCCGCAACTTTTAATAAATATAGTAAGGTTTGTTGTTAAAGAAATAAATATATGATATATTATTTATAATAAAGGAGGCTTATATTATGGAAAACGAATTATTAAATAACAGCAACTTTATAATGTATACAACTGATGATGGACAAGTAGAAATAGAAGTAAGATTAGAAGATGAAAATGTATGGCTAACGCAAAAGGCAATGTCAGAATTATTTGATACAACAAGAAATAATATAACTATGCATATCAAAAATATATTTGAAGAAAATGAATTAAAAGAATTTTCAGTTAGTAAGGAATCCTTACTAACTGCTTCAGACGGAAAAAATTATAAAACGAAATATTATAATTTAGATTTAATAATTGCTGTAGGCTATCGTGTAAAATCTGTTCGTGGTACACAATTTAGAATTTGGGCAAATAAATTAATAAAAGAATATTTAATAAAAGGATATAATTTAAATGTAAATCGATTTAAAAATAATGGCAGTAATGTTTATTTTGAAGAAATTCTCGAAAAAATTAGAGATATTCGTTCTTCTGAAAAAGTATTTTGGAGAAAGATTTTAGATATATATGCTACAAGTGTAGATTATGATGCAAAAGATGAAAAAACAAGAGAATTTTTTAAAACAGTACAAAATAAAATGCATTATGCTGTACATAAAAATACTGCTGCAGAAGTTATTTTTAATAGAGTTGATAGTGAAAAAGAAAATATAGGATTAACTCATTTTAAAGGGACTATGCCAACAAGATCAGAAACAGAAATAGCTAAAAATTATTTATCTAAAGAAGAATTAGATATGTTAAATAGAATGGTTTCAGCATATTTAGACATCGCAGAAATCAATGCTTTAAACATGCATGCCATGACAATGGAAGATTGGAAAAAAGAATTAGATAGTTTCTTAACAATGACTCATAAGGAAATATTACAAAGTGCTGGAACTGTATCACATGAAAAAGCATTGCAAAAAGCGCATGAAGAATATGATAAATATATGAAAACTCATTTAACACAAGCTGAAAAAGATTATTTAGAAATAATGGGTGAAGATATAAAAAAATTAAATGAATAAGTATTACGAAATAATTTTTTATAAAGGAGTTTAATAATATGAGTAAAGAAAATGAAAAAACAGTTGAAATATATAAACAAAAAGCTAATATATATTTAGCAACAGGCATTAAACATGATAAGCTTAATTTAGATAAAGCTAATCACAAACGTGAAGAATTACAAAAATTTATTAAAACTAATATTGAAATTTTGCCTAAAAAATCAAAAATTTTTGAAATAGGATCTGCAGATGGATCAAATGCAAAATATATTGAAAGTTTAGGATATCAAGTTACAGCTAGCGATATAGCAGAAGATTTTATAAAAGAAATAAATAAAAAAGGTTTAAATTCAATCAATTTTAATATATTAAAAGATGAATTTACAGAGAAATATTCTGCCATTTTTTGTTGGAGAGTCTTTGTTCACTTCACTAAAGAAGATATAGAAATAATTTTACAAAAAATATATGATGCACTCGAAAATAATGGATTATTTATATTTAATGCTATGAATCGAGAAATAAGAACCGTTGATGAAGAATGGGTTGATTTTTCTAATGAATATCATATGGGTGCCGAGCGATATTTTAAATATTTTACAGAAAAAGAACTAAACGAAATTATTGTAAAAGTAGGATATCAAATTTATAATTTTCATAAAGAAGGTGGAGAAAATAATAGTAAATGGTTAGTATATGTCTTAAAAAAATGCGAGAACTAAGAAATTTTTGAAAATTTTTATAAAAACAAATCTGCTTTATTAACAAATTTTAATTATGATTTTGAATTTATAATTATATTAATTGAGTCTGAAAATCAATTTTAAGCGATTTAAATTATTAACTAATCAAATTATATATCAAAAACTTTATAAACTAATTTTAAAGTTTTTTAATTAGTTATTGATAATTTATATTTATAGATTTTAATTAAATTTGTACAATTATAAATATATATAAAATCTCTTAAATCAGCTAAATTTAATGGCTTGCGAGAATTGATTTTAAGCCGTTTTTATAATTAAGCCATATAGATGGAGTTTATGGGGTTTTGAGAATTTTTTATAAAATCTTAAGATAATTACTTAAATTATAAAAAATTATTAAGATGTAAATTTGAATTTTAGAGATAAAAATAAATTAGATATGAAATTATAAAATAGTAATAAATATGCAATGTAAAAAAACTAAATAATCTATGGAGATTAGTAAGACTAAAGGCTTGAAAGTGCTGAAATTACTAAGAGAGGACTTAATTATAATTTTGTGATTTTATTCCTACATCCTTTTGCACAAAACTTTGATAATGGCCCATAAAAGTGAGACTTTTTATAATTCTTTTATTTTTTTGTTGTTAAAAGAGTAAATTTATATTATAATTAGATTGTATCTTAAATATTGGAGGAATATGAATTATGGCTAACAATTCATTAACAAAATATAATAATTCAATATTAAAAAGAATTAGAAGTTATTTTAAAATAAGACGTTTTGAAAAAACTATAAAATCTAACAAAATTAAATTTGAAAAAATAGATAATCAAAATATAGATGATGTATTAAATAACCCCCAAAAATTTGATTTACCAAAATCGAATTATCCAAATGACTTTGACCCACCAATAAACAAAACAGATGTTATTAATATTATATTAAATTTTTATGATGATTTAGATCCAGAAATTGGTGCAAAAATGCGTTCTCTATATAAATTACATGAAAATGAGATATTTATATATCCATATTCTAAAGCTGAAGGTGGAGTTTCTTTTCCTTCAGCTCATAAATTTGAAGATGGTAAAGAGGGTATTTGTAGGATAAATTTTAAAAATAATTATTTAACACTTTTTAATGCTGCACATGAATTCAATCATTTATTACTTTTCAGTCTTGGGAAAGAAAATGAACAATTATCCGAAGTAAATCCTAGATTTATTGAACTTGCTTTAGCAGATTATTTGGTTGATAATAATATTATTACAGAAGAACAAAAAAATGAACATATAAATGCCAATACTAACATATATGAAAATGCTAAAAGGTTAAATGATTTAAGAGAAATATATAGTATACTAGAGATGAATGGAAGATTTAACAGAAATGCAATTAATCAATTATTAGCACATTGTAACGGAAATTTTCATAAATTAGAAAATATAATGTCATACTTTGAAAGAGTATTTAAAGGACCAGAAATTAATAGACCCAAAAATAATCTTAGATTCATTAATGCGACTGTAGGATCCATTACATTGCATGAATTGTATAAAAAGGATAAGATAAGTTTTATAAAAAACTATAAAGATATTTTATTTGATAGAAATGAATTATTTCATAAATACAATTATGAAGCCTTTTTTAAAGATATTGAAGCAAAAACCGAAGTACCATCTATACCTAGTAAAGATGGTATAGATATAATTGAGAAAAATCAAGATATAGATAGAATAGACTAGAGCTAAATTTTTTAGCTCTTTTTTGATTCTTGTCAAATTTATGCAGAATAGGAAAGAGGGGTTAAATTTTAAAGAACTATAGTTAAAAATAGTACAAGAAGTAGGATAAGAATTTTTTGAAATTGAAGTAGGAAGTGTAGTACATAAAAAATTTACAAAATTATAAAAATAATATAATAAAATTCTACAATTAACTAAAATTTAGTTTTAAAATTTTTTAGTTTTTAATTTTTGAGAACTACTTCTATTTCAAAAACCGAACATTTGTTGCTTGTGAAATTTTATATATAATTTGTAAATAAATTTTATTATATTAAATTATAATGGTTATTTATAAAAACCTAAAATCGTTTTTAAGCAATTTAATTTATACTAATATAAACTTTATCATTTAATAATATAAATTTGATTTAAATTGAATTTTAAGATTAATAAAATTATTAGAATCAGAAAATTTTATACTAAAATTATGAAATATTTATGATTTTACTAAATCTCTGAAAATACTGAAAAATGGCCGAAAAAGCGACGCACGAGAATCGATTTTAAGCCGTTTTAAAAAAAGAGGCATATAGTTTGTTGTCTCGAATTTTAGCTAAATATTGATATATAAGGGTTTGAGGGATTTTTCAGAAAATTTTATAGATAATAATACAAATTGTAATTAAAAATTTTGAAATTTTAAATTTATATAAAGATTACAAATTTAGTTGAAATTATGACGCATCAGAATCGTTTTTAAGCGATTTAAATAAAAAAGTAATAAAGTTACATTAATAAGAATATAAGGCTAAATACGTATAAGCGCTTAAAATAGTGAGATAGAAGCTGTTTTGAAGAAATATATATTTTGTCCTACTTCCTTTTGCGCAAAACTTTGATAATGGACAGGTTTTTTGTACCTAATATATAGAGCAATTTTATACATTTCAATTATGATTTAAAGTGAGTTATAATCAGCTTAAATCAATGATTGGAGTGTGATTTGTGATGAAAATAAAGGTTGATAATTTTGAGTTAAGAGTACTAATAAATTGTTTGTTTGATAAAAGAAATAATATGATTAATAAAAATGAAGATACAGAGTTGATTGACGAAATCCTAGAAAAATATCTAGGATTATTAAACAAGTGTAAATGATTAAATCTAAACTAGTAGAAATACTAGTATTTTTTATGCCTCTAAAATAGAGAGGAGAATTTCAATGAAAATAAAAATATTAGAAACTAAATTACAAACTATATTAGAGGATGATGATTTAAAAATAACAGAAGAAAATATTGTAGAAACAATAGAAAAAATATTAAAAGATAAGTTATCAAAATTTGCTAAATTAAATGAGGCAACTGCTGATATAGAGTATTATAGGGATGAATATGAAGATTTTATGTCAGAAGAAAATGATGAATTTTTTACTTTAACTACAAATACAATACTTTGTATTTTAGATAGAGAATGTTCAACAGACAAAGATAAAATATGTAATCTCATTGCAGAGCTATTTATAAATCAAGATTTTTATGATTTGATGAAAGATAGTTTTCATTCAATTAAAAAGATTGTAGATAAATTAAATCTTTCAGATTGTATATTTGATATAGAAAACATACTAGATTGGTTAAGAGATGGCTTTGATTCAATTCAAACAGAGAATATTGATTATGAGTCTATATTTGAATATATAAATAGTGAATTTGAAGATTTTAATAATTTATTTGTTCCAGATGTAAATGAATTACCAATTGTAAAAAATAAGGAAGGTGATTCAGATGAAGAAACAAGAAGCAATTAATTATTTAGAAACACTTGAAATTGGAAAATATGTAACAGTAAATATTCCTATATATAAAGAAGTATATATACCTGTTACAGCAATGTATTTAGGAAAAGATAAAGAAGGTAGATATAATTTTGAAGGAAATGGAAAATATGTTTTTTCAAAGGAATTTTTAGAAAGAAGTCAAATTAGTTTAGACAAAGAATATGATAAAGATAAAGCATTCGAGGTTTATACTAATTTTCAAAAAGGATTAAATAAAAAAAAAAATAATAAAGATATAGAAAGATAATGGGTTGATTTCAAGTAATCAGCTCATTTTTTATTGGAGGAAAACAAATGGAAACAACAAATACGATTACTATTCCTCGAAGAGTTTATAGAGAAATTAGATGGTATTTATTTAATTATAATAAATTGGATGATTATATAAAAAAAAGAGAGGAGTATTTAAAGAAAGAAGTTTTTGATTATTATCATTTTACTAATAAAAACAGTTTAAAAAATATATCATCTTATGGCTATACACTTGATAATTGCATAATTGCACTTGAGGAAGATATTTTGATAAATAGATATAAGAAATGGCAAAAATTGATAATGAAATATGTGAATGATGTAGATAATGAAAATTACTATATTGATTATTGGTTAGTAAAATATATATTTTTTGATAAAAGAAAAATAGGTTTTATAAAGGAACATTTAAATCTTGAATATGACGATATAAAGCAAGAAGTATTCTTTATTATATATGAAATATATAGAAGAGCCATTAAAGAAAAATTATATAAGGAGGTGGCTTGATGTCAGATTGTAAAGTTGTTGCAATTGCTAATCAAAAAGGTGGAGTTGGTAAAACGACTACTACTTTTAATTTAGGTGTTGCACTAAAAAATCAAGGAAAAAAAGTACTGGTTGTTGATGCTGATCCACAGGGAGATTTAACTACCTATATGGGTTATAGTGAAAATGAATTAAAAACAACTATGGCGAATCTAATGGAATCAGTAATATATGATGCTCAATTAGATACTAGTACTGCGATATTACATAATGATGAAGGAATTGATTTAATACCTTCTGATTTAGACTTATCAGCAACTGAAGCAATGCTTGTAAATGCAATGAGCAGAGAATTTACGATTAAGAATGTATTAAACAATGTAAAACAATATTATGATTATATTCTAATAGATTGTATGCCATCACTTGGTATGCTTACAATAAATGCTTTAGCGTGTAGTGATAAAATCATTGTTCCTGTACAAGACCATTTCCTTGCTGCAAAAGGAATGGGACATTTATTAAAAACAGTTTCAAGAGTTAAAAGAACTATAAATCCGAAATTAGAAGTAGGCGGAATTTTACTTACTCTTGTAAATAAAAGAACAAATTTATCTAAAGAAACTATAAATGATTTAAAAGAAAATTATGGAAGAGCAATTAAGTTGTATGATACACAAATACCACTTGCAGTTAAAACAGCAGAATCTACTTCAAGAGGTAAAAGTATATTTAAGTACGATAAAAATAGTAAAGTAGCAATTGCTTATGATGATTTTGCAAAGGAGGTGTTAGCTGATGACAGAGAAAGACAAAAGAATGGAACTTCCAAAGATTACGTTAGATGACATGTTTACAATTCAAGGAGAGCGTGATGCAAAAGAAACAATTGTAGCACTTCCTTTATCTGAAATTGATGACTTTCCTAATCATCCGTATAAAGTTAAAGATGATGAAAAAATGCAAGAAATGAGTGAAAGTATTAAACAATATGGAGTCACTCAACCCGTAATAGTAAGAAAAAAAGATAATGGAAGATATGAAATGATTTCAGGACACAGAAGAAAAAGAGCTAGTATATTGGCTGGCAAAGAAAATATAAATGCTATTGTAAAAAATCTAACAGATGAAGAAGCAGTTATTTTAATGGTAGATAGTAATGAAAGTCAAAGAGATGAAATATTACCATCTGAAAAAGCATTTGCTTATAAAATGAAGAATGAAGCACTAAAAAGACAGGCAGGTAGAAAAGGTAACGATGAAATAAATGGGCGACCAGTGGTCACCGATTTAAAAACAGCAGATATATTAGGGAAAGATAATGAAGAAAGTGGACGACAAGTATTAAGGTACATAAGACTTACAGAATTAATTCCAGAAATTTTAGACATGGTAGATGAAAAGAAAATAGCATTTAGACCTGCTGTTGAAATATCGTATTTAAGTGAAGAGAATCAATACGTTTTACTTGATGTAATGCAGTTTTCTGATATTACACCAAGTTTAGCTCAAGCAATACACATGAAAAAACTTGAACAAGAAAATAAATTAGATACGGAAAAAATTGAAGATTTAATGAGTCAAGAAAAGCCCAATCAAGTCGAGAAATTAAAATTTAATGCAGAAAGATTTGAGTCGGAATTTCCTAAAAATATCCGTACAAATCAAGAAAAAGAAGATTTTTTGTTTATGTGTGTACAAGAACATAATCAAAGAGAAAGAGCTAAAAAGAGAGCAATGGAAAGATAAAAATTGTGTGTACTTTTTACACGATTTTCCCCTTACAAACCCCTATATATATTACTAACTATACTAACTGAAAAGTATATATAATATATAAATATTAATTAAATTTAATTATACATTTGTCTTAAAAATTATAACTAGTTAAAATTAAATTATAAGGAGTGTGATTGATATGAATTTTAAAATAATAATTATTTCAATAGGTGCTATTATAACTTTTTTAAGTAGTTTAAATTTTAATAATGTGATAAGTCAAAATGATGTAAATAATGATATTATAAAAGATGTTTCAGTAAGTATAGAAGACAATATAAATGCTAATTCACAAGAGAACAAGTTAATTGATAACGACATTGCAATTGAAGAAAAGGAGATGATAGATGAAGAAATTACTATAATTCAAACCGAAGAAAAAGTGATTGAAGAACAACCAAAGATAGAACAAGTTAAAAAAGATAATGTTATAAAGCAAGAAAAACAACCAGTTTCAAGACCAGTACAACAAGAAATGATAAAACAACCTGAAACAATTCAAGAAACAAAGGTACAAGAAGAAAAAATAGAAACACCTAAAACTGTGATTACTGAAAAAGAACCAGAAACACCTACTTGTACTGAAACTAAACATTGTGTTGGAGTTGGTAATTCAAATAAATGGTTTAATAGTTACGATGAGGCATCAAATTTTTATAATAACTTAATAAATGATTTTAGTAATAAAGCCAAAAATGGAGAAATAACATATGAAGAATATTGTAAAAAATGTCCGTACGGATATGAAACATGGAGTTGTCAGTATTGTGGTAAATGGACATTAAATTATTATTTTAGATAAAAAAATTAGTCAAGAGCAAGTAGACGATACTTGTTCTTTTTTGACTTTATTTAAAGGAGGTTTAAAAAAATGAAATTATTTAAATATAAAAGAATTATTGCTTTTATTTTATTAGTAATGACACTATTAGGTATAGCACAACCAGCCTTCGCGGCTTCAGGTTCAGGTAGTTGGGTTGGTGGACAATTTGCATCTTTCATCAAAACTACTGATAATGCAGATACAAAATACGGTGTATTACTTAGAAGATTAATTAATTATTCAACAAATGAAAAACGAACAGTTTTCTGTGCAGAACATGGTGTTGATTTTGCTACTGGGACAGTATATAAAGGAAATTATTATACTCCAGTCGATTCGAATATTAGAAAGGCTTGTAAAATTGCTTATTTGGGTTGGTATAAAGAACATGGAAACTATGTAGTAGATGGGGATACGTCAAATGCAATGAAAAAACAATACGTTTTTACGCAACAATTTATTTGGGAAACATTAGGACAAAGTAATGCTATTTTCCTAGATAGTGGCATTCAAGCAGAGTATGTTAATTTCAGAGCTAATATAGATTATCAAATTACGCAAACTGATAAAAGACCAAGTTTTGATGGAACTACAATAACAATTCAAGCAGGAGAAAGCAAAAATCTTGATGATGCTAATGGTGTACTAGCTAATTATCCAAGTATTGATAGAACAACAAATGGAATTAGAGTACAGCACACAAGTGGAAGTAATACTTTGACAATATCAGTTGATGAAAATACAAATTTAGAAAACTATATTATAACAGATAGTGAGTTTATGTCATGGGGCATGATTAAAGATGGAACACATGATTATGATACAATGGTTTATTTTGAGTTTGCCAGTGGAGTACAAAATCAGTTATATTGTATGTCTTATAATGATCCAATATCTTTAAGTTTTGCAACGAATATAGAATCTTTTGGGAAAATGGAATTACAAAAACTTAATACAAATGGAGATTTAGTTAATGGTGCAGTTTTTAAAGTTAGAGGACCAAATGATTATAATCAAGATATTACAGTTGATAATGGAAAAATACAAATTGATAAATTAAAAAAAGGTACTTATTCTATAAATGAAATATATGCTCCAAACGGATATTTATTAGATGATAAAACTTATGATGTAGAAATTAAAGTTAATCAAACAGCAACACAAGCGGTTATAAATGAAGAGCCTATTGGAGAAATAAAAGTTGAAAAAACTGATAGATACAACAATAAATTAAAAGATACAGAAATATCATTATATGCCAGAGAAGATATTAAAAATGTCGCAGGAACAATAACATGGTATAAAAAGGGAGAATTTATTACTAAAGCAAAAACTAACGAAGATGGAATAGTAAATTTTACTAATTTACATTTAGGAAAATACTATGTAAAAGAAACTAATGCATCAGAGGGTTACTTAATAAATGAAAAAGAATTTGATGCTGAATTAAAATATAAAGATTCATCAACAAAAGTAATATATGCACAGACTGAAAATATATTAAATGATGAACCAACTGGTACAATCACAATAGTAAAAAAAGATAAACAAACAGGTATAACAACACAAGGAGATGCTACATTTAATGGTGCAGTATATAAAGTTTATGCAAAAGAAGATATATATAACAAAGCTAGAACTATAAAAATCTATTCAAAAGGAGATTTAGTAGCTACTAGAACAATAGATTCAAAAGGAAATACACAAGATGTTAGTGCGTTACCTTTAGGTACTTATATTGTAAAAGAAGAAACAGCTCCACAAGGTTATATGTTAGACACTAATGAATATGAAGTATCATTAAAATATAAAAATCAATCTACAAAAGTAATTACTAATACAATAACAAGTACAGATAAAGTAAAGGAAATGGGAGTACATATTTATAAATCTGGAATCAAAATTAATTCAGGACTAACTCCTGGATTAGAAGGTGCTGAATTTACTATTAAATTAAATTCATCAGTAGAGAAAGCATATAGCAAAGGTTATACTTATGCAGAAGTTTGGAAAGGTATTGATGAAGAAGGAAATCAAGTAAAAGTTGATAGTAAAAGAGTTACAGAAGCTCAAGCTATTGCTCCAAGTTATGAAGTAATAGTAACTAATGAAGAAGGAAATGCTTATACTCAAAATAAATTACCTTATGGAAAATATATTGTTAAAGAAACTAAAACACCAATAGATTATGAAACAGCAGCAGACTTTACTTTTTCAATAACAGATGATGAATCTGAAATTAATGATATAGCAAAGAAAACTAAACATTTAGTAGTAAATAATGAACAATTAGAAACTTATATTAAACTAATCAAGAAAGATGTTAAAACGGGAAAACAAGTTACTTTAAATTCAACAACATTTGAAATTAAAGCAACAAAAGATATTTATGATAGAGCAACAAAACAAATAATATATAAAAAAGGTGAAGCAATATCACAAAAAATTGGAAAAACAACATATACATCGTTTACAACAAATGCTGATAATATAGTTGTTCCAGATAATTCTTATAATAGTAGAAACGATAATAAATCAACTGTTATAACACCTTTAAAATTACCAGTAGGAAGTTATGAAATAACTGAAATTAAAGTGCCAAATGGTTTCTTACAACTAGAATCATCAGTAAAATTTGAAATCAAAAATGTAAAAGATTATGATACAGATAAAGATGGAGATTTTATTAAAGAAGTTGTTATTAATAACGAACAACCAACAGGAACTTTAAATTTGACAAAATCAATTGCATTAAGAAAAGATGTTGATAAAACACTAATAGATACATCAAATTTATCGGAAATTGAATTTACATTATATGCTAAAGAAAATGTTATAGATATGGCTGATGGAAGGATAATTTATAAAAAAGGTCAAGAAATTAAAAAATACAATTTAACAAAAGAAGGTAAGTTAGTAATTAAAAATTTACCAATTGGAATATACGAAATAAAAGAAACAAAAACTATAGATGGATTAGTTTTGAATAAAACAAAGTTTGAAGTAAAATTTGAACAAAAGGATTTAGTTACAAAAGTATATGAAGTTAAATTAGATATTTCAAATGATACAACCTTAGTAGATATATCTAAAACAGATATTACAGGAGATAAAGAATTGGTAGGAGCTAAATTAACTATTACAGATAAAGATAATAAAGTTATTGATTCTTGGGTATCAACTGAAAAAACACATAAGATTGAAGGTTTAACAATAGGAAAAGAATATACTTTAACTGAGGAAATTGCACCAGAAGGATATGTAATTGCTACAAGTATCAAATTTACAATTAATGATACAAATAAAGTTCAAAAAGTAAATATGAAAGATAAAATTGTAACAATGTCAAAAGTTGATATCGGTGGAGAAGAAATAGAAGGAGCTAAATTACAAGTTCTTGATTCAGAAGGAAATATAATAGATGAATGGATATCAGAGAAAGAATCTCATAAGGTATCTGGACTTGAAGAAGGTAAAACTTACAAATTACATGAAGAAGTTTCAATAGGAAATTATGTAAAAGCAAATGATGTAGAGTTTACTGTATCAACTGATAAAGAAACTCAAAAAGTTGTAATGATTGATAAATTAGTAGAGGTAACAAAAACTGATATTACCACTGGAAATGAACTTGAAGGTGCAGAGCTTGAAGTAATAGATGAAGATGGAAATATTATTGATAAATGGACTTCTGCTAAAGAGCCACATCAAGTTAAAGGTTTAGAAGAAGGAAAAAAATATATTTTAAGAGAAACAACAGCACCTTATGGTTATGAAATAACAGAAGAAATTGAGTTTGTAGTATTAGCAGATAAAGAAACTCAAAAAGTCGTAATGAAAGATATGCCAATATTAACCGATATAACATTAATTAAAATTGATGCAGATAGTAAAGAAAAAATATTAGATAAATTTACATTTTGTTTATATGAAGATGCAGAGTGTACAAAACTAATACAACAAGCTGATTCTAATAAGGAAGAAGGAACAATTGTATTTAAAGATTTAAGATATGGAATTTACTATGTAAAAGAAATATCAGCTCCAAAAGGATATCAGAAATCAGATAAAATAGTTAAAATTGAAATAAATGATAAAGGTATATTTGTTGATGATAATCAAATTGAAAAAGACGAAAATGAAATATATAGTTTTGAATTTGAAGATCATTTAATTGAAACTCCAAAAACAGGAGATGATGGTCATATTAGAATTTGGCTAGCAGTGTTAGGTCTTTCAATAATAGCACTATTAAGAGCTGCTGTATTTGGAAAAAAGTTATTGAAAAAATTAGAACATGAATAAAGTTTCCGAAACAAGTAAAAAAAGTCTATTCCGAAAAATGAGAAATTCTATTTTTCAGAATAGAGATGAAAAAATAAAGTTATTAAGCATATTGAAACATCACTGGCTGAGTATATATTTAATCAAAGTAAAAACAATGTATGGAAAGTTAGAATAGAGTTTGATAAATAATAGAAAAATTGCATCACTAGATATTGCGTAATATATGTCATTGCTATATAATTATGTTATAGATTTTGAGCAAGAAAAAAAGATAAAATCCTGCGCACAAATAGTAATTTTCTGTAACAAAAATCCCAGCGAGAAAATGCTAGGATTTTTGTTGTGTTTTAGAAATAGCGATGTTTAGCCTTCGCTATTCTCTCCTGAAGAGGATTAATCACATATTTAATAACTTCTTCTTGAAACTTCATATTCTTCCGGTATTTATCTTCCAAGTGGGCAAATTCATAACTTCGATTAATATTACCAAAGTCACGCTCCCACAGCCATACACCATAATCTTTATATAAAGCCCATATATTAGACCTAACAGTTATGAAGACTCGTTCATAAATTCTTGGTGGATCATCAATCTTCCAGAATAGTCTCTTCAAATATATAGAGACTGACTGAAATTCTTTTCTAGAGAGCTTTTCTTCGTTTTTCACGATGGACGCTAAGCAATTAACTGTATCAGAAATGAAATCAAAAAAATCGATTTCCCAACCAGGATACGTGTCGAATGACATACAATCACGACCTTTCAATCAATTAACAAAATTTTGTTAATACTGACCTAGAGAATAAAAGAAATTCTTCTTATTAACAATTAACAAAAGATATAATTGTTTTGGTTTTGTTAGTGCTGACCACGAATATATGTAAATTCTACATTATTTCACTAACTCCTACTATATAAACAGGCTATTTGCCTGATAATTTTTATATTTATATATTAACATTTTATTATTTTGCAATATTACAATTTTGAAAGGAGAAAATTTATTGGAAATATTGTTACTATTCACAGCCGAAAATAAAAGCACATTAATTAGAGAGATTATTACATCTCTCTAGTTAAAAAATATTTTTTAATCAACATCATTTTCTAAAATTTCTTTTAATGTATATGGCTTTCCTATACTTAGTCTTAGT
>JAGALX010000056.1 GCA_017625035.1 Clostridia bacterium | reverse complement strand
ACAACATCTGGGTTAGAAGCTAATACTAAAAGTAAGGAAACAGTCTATAATAGAAGCCACCATAAGGTGCAACAGGAGGAATACGAATCCACCTATTATCTAGTTAATATGATCATAATTATACTATATTATGTCAAACAGTAAATCCTTTACTACTTTACATTAAATTTTCTAAACAATCATTTATTTAATGTAATTTTAATATGTAAAATTGATTGTTAAATATATTATACGAGGAGGAAGTAAAAATGAATGAAAAAAAATACCCAGAATTTATTGAAGATATAAAAAACTATTTAATTGCAATCGGCAATTATTCAAAATTGTATGTAGATAATATAATTACAACAGTTGCTCAATTTCTTGAATTTATGAATGAGTATAAATTTGATGAGAAATATGATTCAATCAATGAAATGACTGACAACGATATTCGCTCTCTTTCTAAAAGTGATATTTATAGCTTCATCTATTATTTAGCTGACAATGATTATAAAGAAGGAACAAGAATACTAAAATTAGAGCATTTAAGAACATTCTTTGATTATATGTATAGAATTAAAAGAAGTCTTTTTAAAGAACCTTTTAAAGAGATTAAACGAGAAAAAAGATGTAGTTCTGCATTACCTAAATATCTATCATTAGAAGAGTCAAAAAGATTACTCGATGTATATAAAAATGGCACTAAAGAAAATGAAATACGAAACTATGCAATATTAAATGTATTTCTCACTTGTGGTTTAAGACTATCTGAAATAGTATCATTAAAAATTAGCAATATAAATTTCAATGAAGATAAATTCACTATAATTGGTAAAGGTAATAAAGAAAGAATGTGTTACTTAAATAAACAAACAAAAGATGCGATACTAAAATATTTAGAATTCAGAAAAACTAAAGATGTATCGGATAAAAAAGATAAAGATATTCTTTTTTTAAGTAAATACAATAAAAGAATATTTAGAAATTCAATTAAATTTATGGTTAAAAATGCATTTGAATTAGCAGGACTAGATTCAACTGCTTATTCAGTTCATACTTTAAGACATACTTGTGCAACACTTTTATTAAAAAGCGGCACAGATATCAAAATAATTCAAGAAATACTCGGACATTCTAGAGTTGAAACAACTCAAATTTATACTCATATTTATAATAAAAATGTTGAGAAAGCAATGCTTGAACATCCATTATCACAATTTAAATTTGAACAAGCTCTTTGTTTTACAGCATAGAAAGGATTTATTATGGAGAAAAAAACTAATAATTTTAAAGATATAGCTTTTGTTGATTTAAGACTGCAAAATAGCCAAGTAGAGTTAATTTTAAGGTCAATGGAATTATACGGATATAACTTAAAATTTATGGTTAATGAAAGTAATATTACTAATGAAGAAAGAAGTCAAAAACAAGCTCAACTAGAATATACATACCATCAAATCCTTACATTACAATCAGAACAAGTAAATGGAAAGGTTGAATTACACGATACAACAACAAAAATGGCTGAAAGTATGCAAAATAGCAGTAATATCATTAAATTACCATCTGAAAAAGTTATGTAATTTCTTGTTTCTGGACAAAAATGAGGTGGAGTAGGGGGAAGAGCCCTATTTTCAAGAATTGTATGTTTTTAATAAATTAAAAATTTTTGAAAAATTAATGGAAGAAATAGGTGGTAAAATATTTTGCGCAATGTTATAAAATTATTTTGAAAAAAATTTTTTTATTATAAAAATATAAAATTTATAATTTAATAAAATAATTTTTAATAATTTAAATTTTGAATTTTAAATTAAAATTTTTATAAATTTCAAATTTAAGATTTTTAAATTTTGTTTGGTTAAAAATTCTTAAACCGAACATTTGATTATAATAAATATAATTGTAGAATTAAATTACAATTAAGACTTTATGAATTGATTTTAAGCGTTTTAAATTTAATATTAGTAACTTATATTTATAATTTATGATTAAATTAATATAGTTATCATTATATATAGAAATCTCTGAAAACTGCTAAAATAACGGCTTACGAGAATCGTTTTTAAGCGTTTTTTATAATTTAGCCATATAGTTTATTGTCGGTAAAATACGGCAAATATGGAGATTTAGGCGTTTTGAGCAATTTTGATAAAATTATAAGATAGAAACAGAAATTACTAAAAATTATTAAGTTATAAATTAAAATTTAAAGATTAAAAATAATTGAATATCAAATTATATAGATAAAATATTTAAGAAGCTTAAAATGGATTTTAAGAGGTCATAAATATAAAGTAATATAAGATGTTGGATAACATTAGATAATAAGAAGATGCAAAGTTATATAATAAGATAATAATAGTAACAATATAAATAATAATGGCTGGAAAGCCTAGAAAGTACTGGGTAAGACCTAAATGTGAGGTCTATATTTTTACTCCTATTCTTTTTTGCACAAAACTTTGATTTTGTGCAATGTTTGACGTTTCATTTTTTAGGCATATTATACCTATATTTTCTTATATTCCTCTACTTCTCTTCTGTTTTTTATAGGTTTATATGTGTATGTACTAATTATTTATTTTTTTATTTAATTTTATATTTATTATTTTATTTTTTATTTTTTTAATTATATTTTCTATATTAATTTTTTCTTTTCTAACTTATTTTTATTAAAAAAATATTTTTTAATAATTTTATTTTTAATTTTAAAATTTATAAAAATTTACTCATTATACTAAAAAAATGCTATTTTTCTCCCCCTACTTCTCAAATTCGTTAATTTTCGAGGAATTATCAAGCAATAAAAGTATATGCTTTTTTATAAAATTGTCTTAAAATTGATTCTCACACGTCTAAAAATTATATTTTCTTATACTACTTAAAATTTCCTTATATTAAGATTTTTAAACATAAAAATAGATATTTGATTTTAAGTTCAAATATCTACTTTAGGTGGCATGTAATTTTTAGTTACATACAATATTTCTTTCGTAAAATTGTAATTTTATTGAAAAAAAACATTATACCTATCCAATAGACAAATATTTTTTTATTCTGTCTATTAAACTGCTAAATAAGTTCAATTATCTCTAAATCATCTGGAACATATACATTTCCAGTAAAACATTCTTTTGCTTCATCTATATATTTCTGTTTCCTATTTTTCCCTAAATTTTCTAGAGTATGCCATAATACTAAATTTTTAGCTCCAATACTTTGTGCTTTTATACTTGCCGATTTTACAGTATCGTGATTTTTTTCTTTAGGTTTATATATATTTGCTTCTACTTCTAAGCATAATGATTCGTGAAGCAAATAATCGATATTTCTAACATCATCAAATAAATTTTCATCTAATGGTTCATCTCCTAAAAAGGCAAGAGTTTTTCCATTATTTAATACGGTTTTAAAACCATATTGTTTATCACTTTTTGCTATAATATCTAAAAACTCTAAATTATAATTTAGCACTTTTACTTTTTCATGGTCTTTTACAATATTTATAAAAATTCTTTTATCTAGATATTTTTGCTGACTTTTTCTTAGTAAAGTATGAATTTGATTTCTAAAAATTTTTCCAAATTCGTCATGGCAATAAATATTTAATATACCCTCATAGTTCCCTTTTTCCATCGAAAAACTTATACTTCTGAAAATCCATAATAAACCATATGAATGATCAATGTGTTTATGTGATATAAAAATATTATGAATTTTAGATAAATCTATATTGGCACTCTTAAATTGCTTTAGGATTCCATTTCCGCCACCAGTATCCACTAATAAATATTCTCCATTGTTATCCTCTAAAATAAAACATGTATTAAAATTTTCAATAGTACCTGCAGCTCCCGTTCCAAGAACTATGATTTTTTCCATAAACAATCTCCTCCTATATATATTACTGTATTATTAAAAATCCCAAGCTTTTTTTGAATGACACAGTATTTTAATATTATGTTTTTTAACTCTTTATCAAATTCAAATAAAGCATATATTTCGTCAAATGATACAGACTTAATATAATTGCCATCTTTGTCTTTAAAAATAGATTTATATGTATTAACAATTGAATAGTATGTGTATCTTTCAATTTTTTGTATAGCATCTTCTTTATCTAGAATATTTACGCCATTTGATTCTAAATAATTAATTAATTCTTCGTTTGTTCTATATTCTTTCATTAAACAGTAAAATTCTCCTTTTTCTAATCATTTTTATATCAATATCACGTATAAATATTACTAAAAATTGTTAGTAATATTTAAATATAACCATTTTCCCATAATTCATCACACGATAAATCGATTTCATCATTCCATGAAATTCCATATCCGCCTTTATCTACCTTTACTTGATTAAAAAGACCTTTTATTGTTTTTAGATTTTTAAAAATGTCCCATTTTAAAAATAATTTACTAACATCATAAAATTTCTTAGTTCCATCTTGAAAAGTAATTTGTAAAATATAATCACTTAATGTATTTACTTCTTTTACTTTATGAAACATAAAATCACCTCCTAAGCTAACGGTGGAATTCTCCTTTCTCATTATTTATATTTAGTATAACATAATTTTTGAAAAATTACTAATTTCTTTCGTAAAATTGTAATTTTATTATAACTTTTGCTATATATTTTTATCAATTTTATAAAATTCCACTAAAAAAAGTCAAAAAAAGTTAATTGTTTAGGTTTATTATAACTTGTTTGTATTTCAGCTATCTCTAGTAATTCATCTATCTTTTCGATTCTTCCTCTTTTATTTTGTAATTCCAATAATCTTAAAAATACTTTTGCAGTAAGAACACAATCTGGTAATGCTCTATGTCTATCTTTTGGAATTGGAATTTTTAATTCATGTGCCAATGTATCTAATTTATAATTTGTCAACTCTGGAAGTACATATTTAGCTAGCAATATAGTATCAATTATCGGTGTCTTTGCTATTGCAGGACACTGTTGCATATAATGTGATAATATGTTAGCCTCATATTTAGCATTTTGTGCAATAAAAATATAATCTTTTTTTTCACATTCTTTATCTATTTTTTTAATCACTTCCATTGCAGAAGGTTTTCCAATTAAATCGCTCTCTTTTATTCCTGTTTGTTTGGTATCAAAATAAGTTAAATACAATCCTTGAGGTGGCTTGATTAAAAAATCTATTGCTGCTTTTTTGTCAATTTCATTTTCAACTATTCTTAACATTCCTAACTCTATAGGTTCAGGGGATCTTCCTTTAGGAGTAATAGTTTCAAAATCAATTACTAAAAACTCTGTATCTATTACAAATTTGTCAGTATTCATTTAATATTCCTCCTGTAATACTTATTTAACAATATTATTATTTTCTTTAACAATAAAATTTAAGAACTTGACCTTCAAAATATTTTTTCCATTTTGCTAAAATAAAAAAATAGTTATCATTTACTACTTTTAAAATCTTTTTCAAATCATTTACAGGAATATTGCTCTTATTGTTTGCAACTATTGTTCCGCCACTTTTTGTAAG
Organism: Clostridia bacterium; assembly: GCA_017625035.1. Taxonomy (GTDB): domain Bacteria; phylum Bacillota; class Clostridia; order TANB77; family CAG-508; genus CAG-492. The sequence continues at coordinate 13,809 of JAGALX010000056.1, read as the reverse complement.
CCAAATTTTTGTTGAATTACTTGTTGAATTACCTTTAGATATATGAACATGAATTGGTTCATCGTTTTCATTAGACCAAAAATATATTTTATATCCGCATTGTTTCAAATATATTAGGCACTCTCAAGACCTCCTTCACTTGCAATTTCATAGAAATGTGCTGCACCTTGTTCAACAACTTTCTTAAATAATTCAATTTCTTCATCTGTGTAATTTCCATCATTTTCTACTATTTTGTAGCTTGGTAATTCAAAAATAAGTGTATCGAAACCGTGTTCTGTTGGCCTCTCGAATACAACTTTTATTATTTCTTCTCCGTTTTCTCTTTTTATTATATCTGAAATGACAAGTTCTGTATTATCTGCATATTTACATATTGTATGCATCATTTTTTGTCACACTCCTTTTATTTTTATAATATATTCTTTAATAATAGCATTCTATCATAGCATAATAGAAGTGGTCAAGATTTTATATTAAAAGTCACAATAGTATCTCCTATATGTTTATCTCTTATCCTTGTTTCATGGTCAATATAAAAGGTTTCCATTGCCATATTGTGATAATTTTGTGGATCATTTGGTGTACTTCTATCAAATGTATATCTATTAAGTCTGTACAAATAGCCTTAAAATCTGGTGTCATCATTTCTATTTTTATCAGATTTTTGTATTGATTTATCATTTCTTTTTCATCATCAAAATCGTCTATAATTTCATTCTCGTCAATTCTAATATTAAGTTTTTCGTTAAGTTGATTTAATTTCTCCATCTTTTCTGTTAACTCTTGCTCTTGTGGGAACTATTTTTGTATTTCTTCGTAACATTAGTCTTTTATTCTTAAATTTTGGGTAAAAAAATAGAACCTTTAATTTGGCTCTTATTTAAAATTTATATAATTTTAGGTTAATTTTGGGCAACAATACTTTGATTTTGTGCAATGTTTGATATTTCATTTTTATACACATTATACCTATATTTTCTTATATTGCTGTACCTCTCTTCTGTTTTTTATAAGTTTATATGTGCATTTACTAATTATTTATTTTTTGTTTAATTTTATATTTATTATTTTATTTTTTATTTTTTTAATTATAATTTCTATATTAATTTTTTCTTTTCTAACTTATTTTTATTAAAAAAATATTTTTTAATAATTTTATTTTTAATTGGTGGTCTTGGACTTGGATATCAGCATGTTGATATGAAAACAATTATCGTTTTCGAAACAAATTAACTAAAAACCAGAGCAACTTCTTCTAATAGAAGAGCTTGTTCTGGTTTAATCACTTTAAATCCGATATTATTTTAACTCATCTCATGAAGTTTCAATATTTTGACTTTTAGTATAATCTTCAAAATTAGTAACATATTCTTCATCTATTTTGTCAATTTATATTGTATCACATTTATCACATGCATAAATTAAATACCTTATTTTTAATAAGTATAACTTTTCTATTTAAATCGCACAACTATTTATACTAAGTTAATATTTTCAACATTTTTTTGGAATTCATTCTTTACTAATGAATACTGTTCTTTCAAAACAATCTGAACCACATAAACAACATAGTCATTGTTTTTATTAAATGTGATTGTTGACAACATGTATACATTTTTATTATTTTCTTTATCATATCCCTCACAAAGATGACTCTCTATTTTCTTGTCATTTAAATTTGAAATATTTTTGTTTTCTACCTTAAAATTGGTTCTTGTTTCCTTTAAATAGTTCTCTTGATACTCAAGAATTTCTTTTGCTGTACTATCTTCATTTTCATATATGAATACACCCATATTAGAATATGTTCCTTCAAAATACATATCGTACTCTCCCACCGTTGATTTTTTATAGCTTGTAGGAACACTAATTTTGATGTTTCCACCACTACTTATATAGTTACTTTGTGAAATATCTATTACCTCGTCTATCTTTCTGTCATTTTCATATGCTTTTATATTATCAGTTGCAAACCTATACATAGAGCATAAAAGAATTGCAAATAATCCTATAGTATATATCACATAAGCTGTATTCTTAATTTTATATTTTTCATCTTTATATATGTATTTTAAATAAAAACATGGAATGTAGAACACGTTTAAGAAATATATCATTACTGCTTTTAGTCCTCTATTAGGGATTTCTTTGTGTTTAATTGCTTGAATAATAAAATATATAATTTCTCCCCATATAACAAGCACTAAAATCAACTCTAGTATCAACCCCCATTTTAGAAATGGCAATAATTTTTCATTTTTTGATTCTATTATCGCATAATACACAATTATAATGATAAAAAACAAGAAACTTATAACATGTGTCCAAAATTTTTTTATAAAATTTTTCATTTTATTTTCTCCTCTCATCATCTTTTTTCGAAAATATTGTAATTTTGTATATTTCTATTAAATTACCATCTTTAATTATCCCCAAAGCTCCAAAAACACTGTGTTTTTACTTATATCTAATATAATTTCATGTTCTCCTAATAACAAATCTTTATCTTCCTTATCTGAGTGTAAATAACCTCTCATTCGATAGTAATCACCATCTAGCCCAATCAATACCGTAGCCGAGAAATTTTTCAACACATACTCAGCTGTTATTTCATTTCCATCTTTGTCACGCTCATCCCAATTATTACAAATTTTTACTATTTCTTTAATTACATTGTCTACAACTTTAACTTGCATTTCAACTAGTTCCTCTACCATTTTCACTACACTAGTCAACTCTGCTTTCTTCAATTTACGTTCATCATCTTCTTCATCAAACTCGATATATATGTCATTTGACATTCCATTAAATACAAGTTTTTCACAATTCACCATATATGTATGACCTAGTCCATCTTCATTTCTTACAATCTCGATTAAACCAACATTTTTACTCTCTATTATATATTTTTCTTTTTTGGAAATTGCATCATAAACTTTTGATGAAATATAATTTTTAAAAATTATTAGATTACGATATTCAAAAAACACTTCAGCATCTTCTTTCAAAATCTTCTTTTGCTCAATTATATACTCCTTTGTACAAGTATTATAAATCAAGTCTATTTGGTCTCCATATTTATCAATGCAAATAACTAGCCCCTCATCATAAATGTATACTATTTGGCTTAATTTACCATCATCTTTAACAATATATTCTTCAAATTTATTATTTATCATACTCTTATATAGTGCATATATTTCTTCTTTTTTTTGATTTTCTAATTCTAAATATATTTGCTCGTAACTTAATTCTTTTATTGAATTTAATAATGGATTAATCCACATTTTCACAGTATCTTCATTTAATTTATTTACAGCATCTTGCATTTTTTTATATGTAAATAAATTACTTGATTTTGAAATTATATGTAGATCCTCTAAACTCATATTACTTAATATTTTACATAGCTCACCTTTATTTATAATACAATGCTTATTTATTAAATATTCAATGATGCAATTTAAAGATACTTTATCCCCTTCAATAATATTCTTTGATATTTCATTTGCAAATTTATTAATTGCTTTAATTTTTATTTTCTCTGTGTTTTCAATTTGAGCTTTACCATATAATTTTAAATAATATATTGGTTTTAACTTTGGATCATTTTTTAAAGACTCATCTAATCTACAAAAATCATCCCATTTATTAATTTCATTTGCACTTTCTTTATTATTTTTTATTTCTTGTTTCTTGAATATATCAAATAATCCCATAATTTTTCTCCTTTCATTAATATTGTTTTTTTAATAATCTAATTGTAGCATGTACATCTTCAACTTTTATCTTTGCTAGTCCAATCTCTGAATCCCAATTTTTAATGATTTTTATTTCATTATAAATAAACCAAATTAATACAATTGATAAAATTACAAGTATTATCTTTGTGATATTTTTTTCTTCATCTTGTTTTATTTCCTTTCTCTATTTTTTCGTTTTTTCATTCAAAAATTGTTGACATTCTTCAAAATTAGATTTTACAAATGAATTTTTATAAATTCTTATATATCCATTATTTAACCTTACTTTTTAATTTAGATAGAGCATTTTTCATTACATATTCTCTGCTCATAGTATTATTTAATGAAAGTTCTATTGCTGACAAACCAATATCTGAAGGTATTAAATCAATATTTTCATTGCTATGCAAAACTGTGTTTTCAGAATTTATATCTACATCTGCAATTTCTGCTTCCATTAAATATGCAAGAGTTGTTATATTATTTTATTTAAATCTTTTTAAATATGAATCCATTTTTTCAATAAACTCACTATTATTTTTTGTAGTTACAATTTGACTTAACACTTGTTCAGTAACTTCAGAAGATGGTTGACTATTTAAGGCTTTTCTTAGTGCATATACTGTTTCAAGTTCCTTATTATTTAGTAATAAGTCTTCCCTTCTTGTTCCAGATTTATTAATATCTATTGCAGGGAAAATTCTCTTTTCTGATAATTTTCTGTCTAATACAACTTCCATATTACCTGTTCCTTTGAATTCTTCGAATATTACTTCGTCCATTCTACTACCTGTTTCTACTAAAGATGTTGCAAGAATAGTTAAGCTTCCCCCATTTTCTATATTTCTTGCTGCACCAAAGAATTTTTTAGGTTTATGTAGTGCTGCTGGGTCGAAACCTCCTGAAAGCGTTCTTCCAGATGACGGTATGACTAGATTGTATGCTCTTGCAAGTCTTGTTATACTATCTAATAAAATTACAACATCTTTCTTTTGCTCAACAAGTCTTTTCCCTCTTTCTAGAACCATTTCAGCTACTTTTACATGATGTTCAGGTAATTCGTCAAATGTTGAATAAATAACTTCTCCTTTTATCGAACGTTTCATGTCAGTTACTTCTTCTGGTCTTTCATCTATAAGAAGTACTATTAATTCTACTTCTGGATTGTTTGATGATATACTATTTGCAATTTTCTTCAAAAGTGTTGTTTTACCTACTTTTGGTGGAGCAACTATCATTCCTCTTTGACCTTTTCCTACTGGACACATTAAATCGATTACTCTTGTTGCAGATTCTTTAGAATTAGTTTCTAGTTTTAATTTTTCTGTTGGATAAATTGGTGTTAAATCATCGAATTTTGTTCTTCTGTATGCTTTTTCTGGTGATTCTCCATTTACTTCACCTACATAAATTAAAGCTGGAAATTTTTCTCCTTCTTTTGGAGGTCTTGAAATACCTTTTACTTTGTCTCCTTTATCTAATTTAAAACGTCTTATTTGAACAGGAGATACATATACATCTTTAGGTGTAGATAGATAATTTTCGCCTCTTAAAAAACCATATCCATCTGGTAATACCTCTAAAATTCCTTCGATAATTTGATCATCTGCATTTGTTATTTTATAGCCATTATTTGTGCTTTCATCATTATTATAATTAATATTTTTATCATTTGTATTATTTGTATTGTTTTCATTTTCAATAGATTTTTCGTTATTTTCGTTTTTTGTAATTTGAGCTTGTCCTGATTGAGTGGTTTGTTCTTTTGCTTCCGAATTATTATTTTCATTGCTTTTTGAAAGTATAGAAACAAGTTCATCCTTTTTTAATTTTGACACATTTGTAATACCTTTTTCTTTAGCTAGTTGTCTTAGTTCTACTAAAGTACATTTTTCAAAATTCATAAATTTTGCCCCCTAAATATAAATTTATTTTTTTGGAAATTTTAAAGAAATAATATTAAAAAATAATTTTTGACATAAAAATAATTAATTTGATGACAAATTAGAGGCTGCATAATATACCTCTAATTTGTTATATCTATGTATACTCGTTCATTTGGTAAATACATTCCGATTTTTTCTCTTGCTACGTTTTCTATATATTCTGTTGAGTTAATATTATTTTTAATATCTTTTAATTGTTCTGTTTCTTCTTTTGCTTGGACTATTTGATTTTCGTAAACAGTAGCTTCTTTTTCATATGAATTTAGAGTTTGTTGTTGACAAATAACTGTATATATAAAATAAATTACTACTGCAATTATGATAAATCTGTTAATTCTTATTTTTTTCTTCATATGTTTAATTCTCCAATAATTTATTAATTAATTACTTATACTTATATATTATACCATATTATTATTCTTTTTCCAGCTTTTTTTTAGTATTTCACAAATTTTTTTTAGAGGAAATAATAAAAACTTAATAAATTTTATTATTGCTTTTAAAATTATTGTATTTAATTTAATAACATATTTACTAATTAGTCTCAAATATATTATTATTCCTAGGATCATACCAGATATCATATATATTCTGATTTCTCCATTAGTATATTTCATTGTAACAATTATTAGAAGTATTCCAGAGAAAATCCAAAATAAGATATCTTGAATATATGTAATAAAGTCATATGTTTTAAAAACTTTTCGCTGAATTCTAAAAAAATCAAATAATAAACCTATACACATACCAGTTAAGATAAATATACCTAAGATATTAACTTGGTCATATATTAATTCATTCAAAAGTTTTAACTCCTATTTAAATATTTTTCCTAAAAAACTATTTTCTCTTTTTTCAAAACTTTTATCACTATAACACAAACTTGAAATATTTCCATCAACAATTACTTCTTCAGATTCTATATTTAATTTATTAATTCGTAAATCTTCACCTTTAACTGTTAATAATCCTAAATGTGTTTCAAGTATAATTATTTGATCATCAAAACTAAGTACATCTAATGCACCAGATATATTTAATTTTTCTCTGCTTTCTAATATTAAATTTTGAATAATATTTGATTTTGATGAATTATTATTTTTTCTATCCTCAATATTCATAGCTTTTCCACTCTCCTTTGGTAAAGTATATTCGTATGATATAAATTTATGCTTATGATTATTAAGAAGATTAGAAAATTTCTCGCTTTTGAGAAAAAGAAAACTGTCTCTTTTTCCAAAAAATGAGAAAATTTACTAAGAGTTCGAACGAATGTGAGCTACTCTTAGTAAATACAACGGAGGGAACCGTCCCCTTCTACCTACTCTGGTTTAATTAATTCTTTATGAAGTGTTTCTAAAATAGTATTAGAAACTGTTGTTTTAAATGTAATACGAATTTTTCCGTTATTAATATCTATTTTTTGAATATCACATTTTTCGCTTTCTAATATGGATATTATTTGCTTTAGTATATTAGTATCATTTGAAATTCCATAGCCGATTATTGATATTCTAGATATATTATATATTAAAATTTCAAAATCGCTAAGATTTTCTTGTATTATAAAATTTATTTTATTTAATTCGCTTGATTTAAATAAAGCTTTTATCTCATTAGCATTATTTATAAATTCAATTGGCATAATTTCATTTTTTACAAACAAATTATATACATGTATAAAATCTATTTTTTCTCCTATTATGTGTACTGATAAAATTTCATCATTTTTTACTAAACTTTTAATTTTTTGTGATTCTATTTTGTTATTTACAATTGTTCCATTATCTTTTTTAAATGTAGATTTGGCTATTATAGGTATATTAAATTTTTTACCTATTTCAACACATCTGTTATGAAGAACTCTAGCCCCTTCGTTCGAAATATCTAGCATTTCATCATATGATACTTCTTTTAATTTTTTTGCTTCCGGCACTTTTTTAGGGTCTGTTGTAAATACTCCTTCAACATCTGAGTATATATAGCATTCTGTTGCATCTAAAGCTGCTGCTACACATACTGCTGTTGTATCAGATCCTCCTCTCCCTAGTGTTGTTATATCTAATTTTTCATTTATTCCTTGAAATCCAGCTATTATTACAATTTTTCTTTTAGAAAGTTCTGTTTTTATTCTTTCAGTATCTATATGTTCAATAATAGCATTTTGATTTACATTGTTAGTATAAATTCCGGCTTGCCAACCTGTTAAAGAAATACATTTATATCCTAATTCATTCAATAATATACTTAATTTTGAAATTGATGCTTGCTCACCAGTACTAAGTAAAACATCTAGCTCTCTATTGCTTGGATTTTTTGATAATTCATATGCTTCACTTAATAATGAATCTGTCTTTTTTCCTTGTGCTGAAACAACAACTACTATATCATATCCTTGATTATATAAAGTAGTTATTTTATTGGCTACAAGATTTAATTTTTCATTATCTGCTACAGAGGAACCACCAAATTTTAAAACAATAGTATTCATTATATCAGCATCCTTTATATAAAAAATTTAGTCTACAATAATTTGTAGACTATACTATATTATATTAAAGGTATGAAATTTATGCCACCTTTTGTAAAAAAATACATAAATATAATTATAAATAATGCAATACTTGCTATTGAACCTAATATTTTAAAAATGAGTTTTCGTCTTTCATATTTAACATATCTTTCTTGTATTGTGTCATCTATTAAAAAATTATTTATAAATTCATTTACATCTTCTGCATTTGCACATAGTAAAGAAAATTCTATTTCTCTAAGAAAAGAAAAGTTATCTTGGTATCTAATTACAATATTATAGGCTTTTGATGGTAAAAAGAATAATGTTCCTGCAACTCTTCCTATATATACGTTTTTTAGGTTTGCATATGGTATGTTTACTTTTTGAAAACCTTGTTTTATATTTAGTGTATTTTTATCACAAACAAGAATCGATTTATTTCCAAATATAAATGTAAGTACTAGTAAACCACCTAAAATAATTGATGCGAAAAAGATTTTTTGATTAAAATCTATCAAAAAAATAGCTATAATAATTATTAAAAATATTAGCAGTAAAATCCAATTTTCTTTAATTTTTTTATATGGGTTCATTTCTAATTTTACATCTTCTTTTTTTATTTTTGTTACGCTTTTATATCTTCGCTCTTGATTTGCTGAATATATTTCTTTTAATTTCATAATCATTCTCCTTTGTGTATTTTTTAGATACTATTTTATTTGATTCGAAAGCTTTTTTTGTTATTGTTTAAATTGTTTTTAAATTAGTACATGTATTTTCTTTTTTAATATAAAGCTAGTGGATTATTAGTTATTACTAAATGTATTTTATTTTACTTGTAATGATTTTAAATAACTTTTCATAAATTCGTTTAAATCACCATCCATTACACTTTGGACATTTCCGACTTCGTAGTTGGTTCTGTGGTCTTTTACTAATGTGTATGGACAAAATACATATGATCGAATTTGACTTCCCCATGCTATATCTTTTTGCTCACCTTTTAAGTCTTCTATTTTTTCTTTATGCTCTTGCTCTTTTAAGTTTAATAGTTTTGATTTTAGCATTTTCATTGCTGTTTCTCGGTTTTGTATTTGTGAACGCTCTGTTTGGCATGCCACTACTGTGTTTGTTGGAATATGTGTTATTCGCACTGCTGATGATGTTTTATTTATATGTTGACCTCCTGCTCCTGAAGCACGGTAAGTATCTATTCGTAAGTCGTCTGGGTTTATATCTATTTCGATGTCTTCTGTTATTTCTGGTAGTATTTCTACAGATGCAAATGATGTATGTCTTCTTCCTCCTGCATCAAATGGTGATATTCTTACTAGTCTGTGTACCCCTTTTTCTGATTTCATGTACCCATATGCGTAATCACCTGAAATTAGGAATGTTACACTTTTTAGTCCAGCTTCATCACCATCTAGATAATCTAATTCTTTTAGATTATAACCGTTATCATTTGCCCATCTGCTGTACATTCTGTATAGCATTTCGGCCCAATCTTGTGATTCGGTTCCCCCTGCTCCTGGATGGATTGTTATAATTGCGTTATTTATGTCGTATTTGTCTGAAAGCAATGTTGATATTTCTAAATTTTCTATTTCTTTTTCTAATGAAGCTGTGTTTTGTATTAAATCTTTTGCTAGTGTTTCGTCTTCTTCTATTTGTAATAATTCATTCATTTCTGTTAGATTTGATATTTCTGTTATTAGTTTGGTATAGCTATCTTTTTTGTTTTTTATTATTTTTATGTTTTGTAATACTTTGCTTGAATTTTTGCTGTCGCTCCAAAAGTCTTGATTAAGTGTTTGTTTTTCTAATTCGGCTAATTCGTTTTCTAGTTTGAGTATGTCAAAGAGATTCACCTATACTTTCTAGTTTAGATTTTAGAGCTTGTAATATTTTAGAATTTTCTTCTAATTCAATCATTTTGGCACTTCCTTCCTTATTTATTGTAGTTTTAGTTTATCATACTATGTTTCACTAATATTAAACAAACATAGTTACTATTTAATCTTGGTTTATCTCTCTAGGAATAAATTCCTCATAATCACTAATACTATCAGCTTGCATTGCCATATAACCATTAGCTAATTTTTCTAAATTAGTTACTTCCTCTCCTAACCACTCAGGAACTCTATAATTATTAGCCTGTTCTACAGATTTATATTCTATTTCAGCTATGCACACGCCTTCAAAAAAGCCATGAAAAACGTCAAGTTCTACATTTAATCCACTTTGTAACGTGATTTTATATCTTGTTTTTATTATAGTTCTTCCTTCTTTTGCATTTAGCAATTCCTGATAAATATTTTCTGGCAATTTTATATTGTGTTCTATACATTCAAAAGAACCTTCTGCAATTCTTGCTTTTTTAGAAAAAATCCACTGAACATTCTCCCCTTTTATAATTTTTCTTAATCTAATAGGAGCTCCACCTTTATTTAAGTATGATTGTTCTATTGTTTTATGTTCGTATTTATCTAAATTTTGTGGTAATCTTTTCACTTTATATTTTTTTTCAATTTCTAATTCTTTAGCCATAATTTTCCTTCCTTATCTAAAATTTTATTATATATTATCGAATTGTCTTAAATAACTTATATATTCGCCTGTTACAGCATATAGCTTAATTATTTATAATTTTTATTTTTTTATTAAATAATTCTTTATTTTCAGCCAATTCAGTAATATCCTCTAAATACTTATTATATTCTTCATCTTCAAAATACATTTTTTCTCTAGCATATCCGTTTTTTCCAAATTTTTTTAGTAAAAATAATCTACATTCTTCTATAACCTCATCTTGCTCTAAGTTATCAAAATGTCTTCTATTATATGAATAACATCTTCTCAAAGTAGTTTCCACTTCTGTATTTCTTTTTAGGACAAATTAAGTCTATATATCCATTCCCTGCTGGTGTTATTTTACATTTTTTCACTCCTAATTATTACTTATATAAATTCTCTTTCTCTCCTTGTTCTTTTAAACCAAGGATTTTATTATTCCATAAATCAACTGGCTCTTCTGTTAAACTAATAGAGTAAATATAAATATCAGCAATAAAATATTCATCTTTATCATCTTCATTATCATAAAGTTCTTTTACCAACCCTCTTGATTCATATAATTTATGTGCTGATTTTGCATATTCATCTGTGTATAGTCTAAATTTTTTATATTCTTTTTCTTTTGCTAGTTTAATTGTTTTATCTAAAACTATTCCACCATATCCGTTTTTTCTATATTCTTCTAATATTCCAAACCACCCTAGCCACGCATCGTCAGGATATTCATTATACGAATATATGCCAGTTACTCCGATTGGTATGTTTTCAATATAAACTATGTAATAATCCATTTCTTTTCTGTATGGATCTTTATTTATTTGCTCAATAAAATTTTGTCTTGCATCTTCTTTAGGAAAAATTTTATTTTGAATTTCACATGCTAGTTCTAAATTGTCAAAAACAATTTTGACAAATCTAATTTTGTCTTCATTATAAAAATTATCTTTCATAAATTCGCCCAACTTTCAAATACTATTAATTATTAAGTTTTTTATATTTTTATTTTATTAAATATGTTGCATATAAAGGCACTGATTTTATTCCATTTTCAAACCCAAAATTTTTAGCTGATATTCGTATAGAATATTTCGGTTTATACTTATTAATATATGCATTTAAACTTTTTGATTGTGTTTTTTCTCCTGCCTTTACCTCAATAGGTATTATTCCATCTTCATTATATATTATAAAATCAATTTCTGAATTACTTTGTGTAGCCCAATAATATACAGGAATATTATTAAATATAAGTTGATTTGCTACATAATTCTCAGCAATTTCACCTTTATAAATAAATGATTTATCCAAATATATTTCATTAGTATTTATTTTAAGCATTGTATTTAAAATTCCAATATCTCCCATATATATTTTGAAATAATCATTATCCTTATATGCTTCTGGTGGTATATTTATACTACTTAATTTACAACATTTATAAATCATACTGCTTGATAACAACCAATCCATAGAACTTTCATAATCTCTTTTTCTTGCATTTTTTTCGATTTTTGTATATTGAAATTTATTAGATTTATTACCTATCTGCACTGGAATTGACCTATATATGCTTTCATTTTTAGCAGCCTCATACTTATTATTAACATATTTATTCATATCATTAATATATGAATTAACTATATCCTCTATAAGTTCTCTATTAATTTTTAAAATATTCATTTCTTCTGAAACAAAATCCTCTACAACCTCTGGCATTCCTCCAACGCATAAATACATTCTATATAAATTTAATAATTTTTCATGCATTACATTATCCATAGGAGAATTTTTTTCATAACAATCTTTTATATAATTAATTAAATACTCTCCTGAATTTTGAGTACTTAAAAATTCTTCAAAATCCATTGGATACATATTTAACATTTCTACTTTTCCAACTGGAAATGAGCTATGAAATCTTTTTAATTTTACACCTAGCAAGCTACCAGCACATATAATTTTAAAAGGCTTATCACTTTCGCAAAACCATTTTAGAGCGGAAATTAGTTCTTCACTTTCTTGAATTTCATCAAAAAATATAATCGTTTCTTCTAAATTTGGATTAATATTTAATTCAGCACATAGTCTAATATATTTTTCTTCTGAAGAAATACTTTGCTTATATATTTCAGCAATTTCAGGATGATCTAATAAATTTATTGATATATAATTTTCAAATTCATTTTTACAAAATTGCTCTACTATATAAGTTTTTCCAACTTGTCTTGCACCTATTATCATTAAAGGTTTTTTCATGCCTTTATCTTTCCATTTTTTTAGTTTCTCATATATTTTTCTTTGCATATCTTACAGCCTCCTTATTAAGATTTTATAATAATTATATATAAATGTCAATATCCATTTCACAAAAATCAAGGCACTTTTTGTACTTTCTTTCACATTTTTAAAGGCACTTTTTATATTCAATTTCACATTTTTGATTAAATTTTGAAAAATTTAATTTGACAAACACAAAATTATATACTATCATTTAGGTACATATAAATGTATCCTAGCTCTGGTTGAGGATTCATTTATTCGTATGTGTACTGCAATACACATACATTTTAGTACATATAAAGTTTGGTCATCGCTGAATCAAACTCTAATTAATAGGTGTATTGCAACTACACCTATCTTTTTTTGTCCAAAATAAAAATAGAAATTTAATACTTTCTATAAATTCAAATTTACAATATTCATCAATTGCTCTCTCAATTCGCTATTTGCAAGTACTGTTGTTCCAATTGTTAAAAGTATACAAATAACAATATAAAAAATTACTTTTAATATTTTTCCTATTATCTCTATGGCAATTAAAATTTTACTATTCTTCTTCGTTACAACAACATTCTCATCTTCCAACTTCTTTCTATTTTTTTGCTCCATTGCTATATCAAAAAGCGATTTTTTCTTCATCTTCTGCCTCTTTTCTTAAACCAATTAAACCTCTTCTTCTCTGTAACATCTGTATTTACCAAATATGGCTTCAATATATTTTCAAAAAAGTATTTATTCTTCACTT
>JAGALX010000055.1 GCA_017625035.1 Clostridia bacterium | reverse complement strand
TTTTTTTGACAGAATTAAAAGATTATCAAATTGCTACTTGTGAACCAGTTATTCAATCACGCAGACCAAATAATCGAATAGATAAAGTACGCCATATGTTTAATAAAAAAGAAAATTAAGTTACTATTCGCTAAATTACAAGTTGTACGAATAATATATATGATAGCAGGAGCTTAAATTCCTGCTATTTTTATTGGTAAAAATAGTCTGAAAAATACTTTTTAAAAATACTCCGATTTTATAAAATTTATCAAAATATCTAAAATACCGATTTTCCTTGACGTTTCAATACTTACATCAATTTTTACACATCTCCCCTATCTTAAATTTTGTCAATATAATTATATATTATATTGACAAGCAACAATTAATGTGTAAAGCTATTAATATCAAGGGTTTCAAGACTTTTTGATGCAAAAATAGTTTTATAAAAAGAGGTAGGATTTTATGATTTTAGAAGATGTAGAATTATATAAAGAGAAGGTAAAATTATCAGAAAATGAAGATAAAACAGTAAAACAATATGAAGGTTATGTATTAGAATTTATAAAATGGGCTGAAATAAAATCAAAAGAAGATATAACTAAACAAAAGCTGATTGATTTTAAAGAGTATATGCTGATTCAATATAAAACCAGTACCATAAATATTAAAATAGTAATATTAAATTCATTTACAAACTTTCTAGGATTTAGTGCAGAGTATAAACTAGAACAATTAACAGTACAGGAAAAAGCTACTATTGAAAATGTACTTTCACAAACAGACTACGAGAGATTACTTAGAATTGCTGATAGAAAAGGAAAAATAAGAACTAAATATATAATGAAGGTACTTGCAGAAACAGGAATAAGAATATCAGAACTAAAACATATAACAGTTGAAGCTGTAAAAAAAGGAATTGCTGTATTTGATAGTAAAGGTACTGTTGAAAGAAAAGCATTTATAAATAAGAAGCTACAAAAAGAGCTACTAAAATATTGTAAAGAAAAAGGAATAACATCAGGAATTATATTTAAAAGTAGGAATGGAAATCCATTAAATGAAGCTTACATATATAAAGAGATACAATGGGTAGCTCGGACAAGCTAGAGTAAATAAAAAGAAAGCTCACCCCCACTCTTTCAGACATTTATTTGCTAAAAACTATTTGAATGTGCCAGGACATAATATTGCAGATTTAAAAATTATTCTTGGACATAAGAAAATTGAAACAACAGCTATATACTTGAAAAAATCTGATAAAGAATTAAGAGAAACATTAGAACAATCAGCTTAAACAAGGGTGGTATTTTATATAAGAAGGAATTTTCCATAAATATTGCTGGGAATAGATTTAGGTCTATTCCCTATTTTTTATTAGCCATTTATTGGACTAGCATTATATTTTAGAGCTCCAAAAATCCAATCCAAATGTTTATAGCACACCTTATTTGTAAAAAGCATCTTCTGAAATTCAGTAATATCAATGGGTACAAGTTTTTGAATAAATTATATTGACAAATGATAAAAAAAGGAGTATAGTAGAAGCATCAAAAGTAAATATTAAATTAAGAACAATATAAATTTTGTAGGTATTTATTCAAAGAATAACCTATTTGCTCCATATCCGTTAAAGTCGGTAGAAAGTGTTAATAACTATGAGAGGAAAACAAAATTACTACTATGAAAATACAATCGTGTTTTATATTAGTAGTAATTTTATGTTTTCCTCTCTTTTTTTGTTCTTATAAAACGATTGGAGGTGAATATAATGCAACTACCATTAGAAGAAGCTATGCAATTAGCAACACAACAAGAGATAAATTTTCACAAAGAAGCTGATAAGAAAATTATCAGAAAAGGAAATGAAAAAGAAAAAGACAAAGGAGAAGTAGCTCTTTATGCAAAATTAAGAAAAGCAGAACTAGATGAAGTAAGAAAGCAAAATAGAGCATTAGAAAAATCAGCACTAGAAGATGGAATCAACATTGCAGACATAAAAAAATACCATACGCAAGGTTTGGTATACGGGGTTATGAAAATAAAGGATTATATTGAAATGCTAAAATCTGAAATTGCAGAAGAAGATGCAAAAAGTCAGCAATAAAAAAGACAAGAGCTGTAATCTGGAAAATTGAAGCTCTTGCAAATAACAGATATACATTAATATTGTATTTTAAATGTATTGTCTTCTATTGCTATTATTATACACCCTACTTAACTACGATTGCAATAGAAGAACACAAAATAAAATTAGAAGGAGAGTGTTTAACGTGGCTAAAACAAAAAAGTCAAAAACAAATGTGCAAAGGCACAAAATTATTAAAAGGATGCAAAACGAATTGGAGGAACATTTTTCTCGTAGTTATGCGTATCCTGAGTGCGTTAAATTAGAAATTATTAAAGAAATTCTAATTATTATATTTTTTAGAATAGTAAATCTAAATATTTTAGCTTATGACACAATTGGGTTAATATACTATCAAATAATGAAGCTTAATCCAAAATACAGAGTTTACCAACTTTTGAAAATATATTTGCATTTACAGTTGCAAAAACTATTCTACGATGGAATCATTTCGGAACATCAATTGGAATCAATCTATCCAAAAAATGAGAAAATTCTTTTTCGTTTTGAAGATGAAGCGTATAATGTGGATTTCGGATATGAATTTTGTAACAAAGTTTATAATGAAGAACTACTAGACGAAGAAACAATTTGGGCATTATGTGCAGTTGCAGATAACTTAGAAATTGACGGAGCAGCTATATATGGTTGGTATGATGAAATTACATCAATGAATAAAGAAACCTTAATAGATGAAATTAAAAATCTAATAGCTAGACTTAAAATACGTGAACTTCGTAATAATGGAATTATGACAGAATATGACGAAGAAATACTTATGTCAAAAATACAAGAATGTAATTCAACATACAATTTCTTTACGTACGAAGAAATAGCTAGATGGAGAAGTAAAGCTATTCATAGTTTAAAAGAATTAATTGAAAGGAGAAAATAAAAAATGGAAACATTTGAAAATATAGAAGAACAAAATTTAAAGAATGAAGAATTAGAAGAAAATTCTTTAGAAATACCAGAATTAAAAGAAACAAAAACTTGGGTCAACTGGATATATTCAAAAACTGCCGATGGTAAAACTACTAAAGTACCAAGAGCATTTGATGGTACACCTGTTGGTACTGATATAAAATATAAACATAAATGGTGTGATTATAAAACGGCAAAATGCCAAATAGATGATGATTCAGCCAATGGAATTGGTTTAATATTTAATGATATAAAATTAGATAATCAAAGAACTTTTGCTGTTGCAGGAATAGATATAGACCATCGTGATTTAGAAGATCCAGTAGTAAAAGATATAATTTCAATGATGGGGACTTATGCTGAAAAGTCTCCATCTGGAAACGGAATACATCTATTATTTTTAGTGGATACTTCAAAATTACCGGAAAACTTTAAGGAAACCTACTATATGAAAAATCCACAAAATAAAATAGAAGCTTATGTTTCAGGATTTACAAATCGTTTCTTTACTTTTACTGAGGATATAATATACAACAAACCATTAAATGAACGCACAGAACAGTTTTTACAATTTTTAAATAAGTATATGCTCAGAGATGTAGCTTCTAGTAATAATGAAGTAACGGAGTGTAACGATACTTTAATAAAGGATAATCCTGTGCCACCAAATAATCAAATAATTGTAGATGTAATTTTAAAAACAAAACAAGCTGATAAATTCTATAAATTATTTTTTGAAGGTGACACATCTGAATACGGTGGAGATAATAGTTCAGCAGACTTAGGACTTGCAACAATACTTGCATTTTATGTAGGTCCAAATCCTGAAAGGATTGACAACTTAATGAAGCAAAGCAAACTATACCGTACCAAATGGGAAAGACCTGACTATAAAGAAATGACTATTAAAAAAGCTATTCAATGTTGTAATGGGAATTTCTTTGACTGGAGAAATGAAGAAATATCTGAGGAATCATATTCAAAAGCTATGATTGAATCTTTAACAGCAGAAGAATTAATGCAATTAAATTTGCCACCATTAATTCCTATTGTCAAAAACCTGTTATTCCCAGGTGTTTCAATTCTAGCTGGTGCTCCTAAAGTAGGAAAAAGTTGGGCTTGTTTAGACCTATGCATTTCAGTTTGTAAAGGTGAGGCTTTTATGGGATTTGATACAAATAAAAATGAAACGCTTTATCTAGCTTTGGAAGACTCGGTACATCGTTTAAAAAATCGTATGGAGAAAGTATTAGGTGTAGGACAACCAGCACCTGCTGGATTTCATATTGCAACAAGTTGTAATACATTAGATAATGGATTATTAGCAGAATTACAAAATACTTTAAATCAAAATCCAAACATCAAATTAATTATAATTGATACTCTACAAAAAGTGAGAGGTGCACAAGTAAGAGGAGAAACTTGGTATGGTTGTGACTATAGAGAAACAGGTATGCTTAAAAAGTTTGCAGATATAAATAAGGTTTGCATACTTGCTATCAGCCACCTAAGAAAGCAAAAAGATGCTGACAAATTTAATCAAATTTCAGGTTCCACAGGTTTAATTGGTGCTGCTGACACAATGATAGTATTAGATAAAATACCAAATGGGAATGGCGAAATTCTAATGTCTGTTACTGGTAGAGATGTAGACTATTCAGAAACAGTAATAAAATTTAATAAGAATACTTTTAAATGGGAAATTGCTAGTAAAAGCACGGATTATGAAAGTTATAGGCAACAATTAGATTATGATAAAAATCCTATTGTAAAGACGATAAAACTTTTAGTAAGTGAAAATCCTGATGGCTTTACTATAACAGCCACAGAATTGCTGAAAAGAATTCACGATTTAATGGGAGTTATGCCAAAGCAAAATAAACCACAAACACTAAGCCGTGAATTAAATGAAAGATTACAATTCTTATTGTGGGATTATGATAAGATTTATTATGAATCTAGTAATTCAAACGGTGGAAGTGCCGGAAGAAAAATGTATTTTTCAAAACAAAAAGAAAAGAAATTTGAATATTAAAAACTATACTAAAAAAATAGCGTTACACATCGTTACATACCGTTATATAAAACATATATAAGTAACGCTGTGTAACGGTAGTATTATTGTGGTTATCAGCTAACTGGCACCGCAAAATTTAAGAAAGAAGGAATTTAATTATGGAAGAAAATAAGATTTCAAAAAATGTAACAGGATATACTGAAAGAATTAGTCAAAATAAATTTATATATCCAAACCCTCTTGATGAAGTAATTAAAATAAATGAGGAAGAACATAAGAAGGAACGCATAAGACAGGCAAAACTGAGAGAATTTTTAAGTACTCGCAGAGAAATACCACCTAGTGTATTATTTGATTTAAATCCTAATAAAAAAAATGTGAAAAGAAAAAAGATGTACGATAAAAGAATACCTCCTGAATTAACAGGAAAATCAGTATATTGGTTTTAAAATTAAATGTAAAAGATTATAAAAATACCTGCCTAGCTTTAAAACAAGCAATGGCAATAAATCAAGTAGAAATTGAAAATGGAAAACACGTATACACTTTCAACACAAGTTTTATATAGAAGTTTTGAGAACGGATATATGACTTGTGATATTACAATAAGTAAACCTTATACAAGAAAAGTTAATGGAGAAATAATAAGACATCCAGCCACAAGAATATGTGGTGTAAAGTTAAAAGTAGAAAACAATGTTGAGCTTTTAGAAAAAGTTAAAAGTCTAAGAAAAAATACTTTACTATGGATAACATATACAACAGATATGCCATTAAGAGATGTCCCAGATAATATGGTAATAATAAAAGTATTAACGCAAAAAGAATATGATACTTTAGCTGAGCCATATAAGAAACTTCAAAAGATAATGTGGAGAAATATTATGAAAAAATTGTAAAAGTCTATAAATACAAATAATTGTATAAAAAGTACCTGCCTAGCTTTAAAACTAGCAATGGCAATAATTTAAGGAGGATATATTATGAAAAAGAATCAAAATAATTCAAGGCTTAGTAAAAAGCAGATTGAAAAAATATTAAAAGAAAATAACAATGTGAATTTATTATGGCACTTCGATATGTTTGCTGAAAATTTTACAGAAACACATTGGCAAACATTATCAGGAATATCAAAAGAAGAGAGAAAAAATCTTGAAAAGATTATAAAAAAAGAAAGAAGAACTTTAAAAAATCATCAAGAAAAAACAAGAGCATTAGTAGAACAACTGCCTCTATATGTTTTTACTCCTAATACAGGTGGAGATATTCATAAATTAGAAGATGAATTAAAAAAAGCATTAACTGAATATCAACAGAAAGAACAAGCATTAGTAAATCAATATATAAAAGAGCAAGAAAATTATGCAGTTCTTTATTTACAACAAAGACTTAACGATACATTATTACATAGGTTGGAATATACACAATAGAAATGTATAACAATTTAATTTCTGAAATATGTTCTTATTATTAGGACATATTTCAGGATAATATAAAAATATAACAGAAAATTAAATAAGCTTACAGAATAGAAATACTCCTACTACCTTATTCCCAATTTTCGGAAAGAGGATAAGATGGAAAACAATCAAGAACCTATATATATAGGAATAAATGAGGCTGCAAAACTAATGGGTGTTGGAAGAAATTTGATGCAAGATTTAGTAAAAATGGATAATTTCCCAGCTGTAAAATTCAAAAAACATATAAAGGTAAATAAAAAACAATTTATAGAATGGGCTAATAACCTAACTAAAGTGTTTTGAGGTATTGTCAAAACAAAAAAAGTATGTATAAAATAGCAGGTAGATATTAGAAAATTAAAATCTATTTGCTGTTTTATATCATATTAGACATTAGAAGGGAAGGTAAAATTATGGTTGAATTAAATATGAATAAACAGCTGAATGACAAAAACATAAGAATTAGAAAGAAGGGAAATAGTTATGAAGCTAGAATGACAATAGATTTATCAAAAATCTATGGATTTGAAGTTACTAAAAGAATTTCAAAAACAGCATTAACAGAGGAAAAAGCTAAAAAGCTATTAAAGTTAAAAGAGCAAGAAGAATTAATATATGCAGCAGAACAAGTTAAAAATAATAATATAAATAATAAGTTAGAGTATGAAAAACTAGACCAAGTAATATCTAAAGTAGGACAAGACTTTTCTTTAAAAGCGTTTTTGAATAACATGCTACAAGAAAAGAAATTGCAGTCAGAAATAAATTTACATAGTAGAAGACGTAAAATAAGTCCAAAGACAGTCACATCATATTTAGGAACAGCTAATAAACAAGTTATTCCAGTATGGGGAGATTTAGATATAAGAACTATAACAACAGAACAAATGCAACAGCATTTTGATACATTAGATTATTCAGAAAAATATCTTAAAGATATTAGACTTATACTAAAAATGACATTTCAAAAAGCTATTGACTTAGGTGTAATAAAAGAAAATCCTGCAACTAAAATTTATATTGGTAATAGAAAATACAGCAAAGGTGTAGAAATTGAGCATTTAGATAAAGAAAGACAAGCAGTATGGTTAGACCTATTTGAGCAAGATGGCAGACAATGGGCATATTTATTTGAGGGTATACTTTTGAGTGGTGGACGCCCTGAGGAAGTCTGTGCTTTCTCGTGGAATTATATTGATTTTGAAAAAGATATAATTCATATTAGAAAAGCATATAAGGATACTATTGTATATGATAATAACCTAAAAAAGAAATATCATAAGAGAATATTAGGAGATTTGAAAACATCACAAAGTGTAAGAGATATTCCTCTACATCCTAGATTAAAAAAGCTTCTACTAAAAATTAAGATGGAGAGAATTACAGAATGTAAAAAGCTTGGCAAGAAGTTTGATGAAAATGGGTTTATATTTCTAAATGAAAATGGAGAGCCGTTTGTATCAGAAATGCTTACCAATAAGATGCCTAAATTTATAAAGAAATATAATTTAGAACATATGACCGTATATCGGGCTTAGGCATTCTTTTGCCACTCTATGCTCATCTGAAGGCGTTCCACCAGAAGTGTTGCACGTTCTAATGGCTCACGTAGATTTTGACACCACGAGAAAATACTATATACATATCACCGACGCCAGAAAACAACAAGAAGCTTTAAAATTATATAATAAGCAATATAGTGAGGAAGAACTACAAGAATTATTTGAAAAAAATAAAAGTTATTTAGAAAAGATTAGTGTTCTAGTTTAGATTATTAATGCAAAATAAAAAGCACCTTTATAGGTACTTTTTGGTGCGACTGGAGGAATTCGAATCCCCGACCTCTTGGTTCGTAGCCAAGTGCTCTATCCAGCTAAGCTACAGTCGCATATATAGAAAACATTATAAATCAATTTTATAACATTTTCAATTAAAGATATATATTAATGGGGAAAACTTTGGGGAAATCTTCTAACCCTTTCCCAAACCCCTTTAATATCAAGTATTATAAATATGTGGTGTTTAAGTTCGTAGCCGAACGCTCTATCCAGCTAAGCTACAGTTGCGTTACCATGTTTAAAATTTTATATCATTTTATTGTTTATGTCAATACATATGGTTAAAACTTTTTATTTTTTTGTTAAGGTCTAGTAACTGCAAAAATTTTTGTGTAATAGCTTTTATATAATAGGAAACACTATGAAACTTTTTAGTTTCGTAACACAAAGTGAAAATAAATTAAGATTTTATTTTCAAAAGAAAGCGTTATTAGCTAAACTTTTGACACTATGATTTCGTTTAACATTTACAATAATTCAGTCATATATATCGGTAAATATAAAATTCCATTTTCTTGTTTCAAATCATTTTGATGAATAATAATTGGACCGAGTTAAATATTCTTTATATTTATTTTGAAATTTATTTAATGATGAATAGGTATAATTTTTGCCAGACTTTACTTCTATTGGTGTAATATTGTGTTTTGATGTTATATTGCTTTTTGCTATTAAAAAGTCGATTTCCATTGTGTTGTTCGAGTCATTTCTATTATTTCTTGAAAAGAAATATAATTTTCGTTTTGCATTAACTAACATTTGTGAAACCACATTTTCAATAATCATGCCTTCATTAAATGTTAATTTATCAAATAGTATTTTTTTGTAGATTTCTTCAGAAACTAACCCTTTTTCATCAAACGCCATTGATAACAATAAACCTGTATCGAACATATAACATTTGAAAGCAGTAGAATCTCTGTTAAGTCCTAACCCAATATTAGGTTCAGTTGTGTTATAGGCAATATTAACTAGTCCTGCATCTTCTAGCCAATAAAATGCTCCATAATATTCTCTATATCTAGCATTAATGTCTAAAGAGGCTAGGTTGAATTTTTTTTCGTGTTTTTGTAATTGATTTGGAATTTCATCAAATATTTGCTCTACTTTTAAATTTACTTCGTCAGCAAATTTTCTTATATCTTCTCTATATAATTTTAATATATCTCTTTTTACTTCATCTACTTTTTCAAAGTCTCGTGTTTCTGAATATAGTTTTACTGCCTGTGGCATTCCTCCAATTATTAAATATTCTTTGAAATAGTCCATTGCTTTTCTGTGCATAGCTTGTTCCAATGGCCTCTTTTTTGCATAACAGGTTTTAATAAAATCCATCATTGTATCATTTCCTAAAGCCCACATAAATTCTTCAAAATCCATTGGTTTCATTTTTATTGTGTGCTCTTCTGATGGAATCAGAATATCTTTTACATTTTTCTTTATTGATATTAGTGACCCTGTTTCTATGTAGTCATATCTACCATCTGCTACTAAGTGCTTTATTGCGCCTCTTGCTCTTGGACAAAATTGGATTTCATCAAATATAAATAATGATTCTCTTTCATATAGCTTTATTCCGTAGTATCCGGATAAATATGTAAATAAATAATCTAAATTATCTACATAATTGTCAAATAAATCTTTTATTGCTTGTGATACTTTTGAAAAATCTATTACTATATATGATTTATAATTTTCTTTTGCAAAGGTCTCCGCTATGTAGCTTTTTCCTACACGTTTTGCTCCGTCTATTAATATCGCAGTCCTTCCTTGACTATTTTCTTTCCATTTTAGTAATTCATCATATATTTTACGCTTCATAAATTACCTCCTCGTTAAATGTTTTTATTATTGTTGATTTTATTTTATCACGTAATCAAACATTTTTTAATCGTTCATCATCACGTTTTCAAGAATTTTGATTTCTAGATGGTTATACTTTCAAAAAAAACGTAGTTGTTGTCTAAATTTTAGACAACAGCTACGTTCCTCTTTTGACGCAATCTAATTTGTATTATTTTTTATTTCTCATTTTCATCACAATAATTACTGAACCAGCTATTATAATAGTCATTACATACATAATTATTTTATCACCTGTTTTTACATTCGTTATTATATCTTTTACTACATCTTCTGTTTTTCCATCTTTTACATCATCTATTATATCTTGTATTGTTTTTTGTAATTCTATTTCTACTATTGCTTTATCTTCGTTATCTTGTTTTGTTGTTTCTTCGTAATTTGGTTTA
>JAGALX010000054.1 GCA_017625035.1 Clostridia bacterium | reverse complement strand
TACTAAGACTAAGTATAGGAAAGCCATATACATTAAAAGAAATTTTAGAAAATGATGTTGATTAAAAAATATTTTTTAACTAGAGAGATGTAATAATCTCTCTAATTAATGTGCTTTTATTTTCGGCTGTGAATAGTAACACATTATAAAAAATCTACAAAAATATTTTATTTTTTTCTTGACTGTTCAAAATATATATATTATAATAAAAAAAGTTCAAACACGGAGGATTACCCAAGTGGTTGAAGGGGACAGTTTGCTAAACTGTTAGGGTTCGTAAGGGCCGCGAGGGTTCAAATCCCTCATCTTCCGCCAAAAAGCATAAAGCAATTATTGCTTTATGCTTTTTTTATATAATTTTAATATATTAATTATATAATTGAACTCGATAAGACACTAGTAGTACATTTAACAGTATTTAATTTTCACAATTATTTATAAATCACATATAATTTCCGCGCGCTAAATTTTGCAAAAATTTGTGTTCAATACATTTTATATAATAGTAAAACATGCTCAGTAAATCTTTGCACCACAATAAATCTTTCTATTATAAAAAAATGAGAGAGCTATATTTAATTTGTATAACCTCTCTCATTTTTATATTATTTATTATTATCTTTTACATTTTCTGTAACTTTTGAAAATAATTTTGAACAATAATTAACAAAATTATTAAATGTTTTCTTTATTAAAAATCCCCATGTTGGAGTTACATTGCATAATGCTGTTATTTCTGTTGTTTCTGCTACGTTATTTGTTGTTTCTGTAGAATTTTGAGTTGTTCCGTATGAAGTTTCTCCATATGTTGTTCCATTTACAACAGATTGAGTTTTAGCATAATTTATACCATTAGTAGTTGTTTCTGATACTTTATATGTTTTTGAATTTGTGTTTATTCCATTAATTGGGCATCCTTGATATGTGTTTTCTTTTTCAATTTTGAATGCATAATTAGTACCATTGTTGTTATCCCATGCACCAGAACTATCTCTGAAACAGAAATTTAATTTTGTGTTTGGTTTTACATATATATCTGTTTGAAAACCAAGCTCTGTTTTTTTCATTTGGACATCTTGAGAATCTTCCCAATTCTCTCCAAAACCATAATGTACAGTTACATTTTCTGCTCCTTCTTGAAATAGTTTTCCTGCATATGTTACTTTAACATCTGTGTTTTCTATTACTTTATCAGTATTAAAAAATATATTTCTAAATAACTCCATATTAATCTCTCCCTTATTTTATCTTTTGTTACAAAAAATTATATATATAAAAAATATAAATTTCAAGTTTTTTTTTGATTTTTTTTATTTTTTTTGCAAAATCACTTACAAACTTGTAATTACTCTTATAACTTGCATTTATTTTACAGAATTACATTTAACTTTTTATTTGACCTTTTTTTGCCCAAACAACATTTCATTACAAAAATCATTCTAAATTCCACACCATTGGTGAATTGAATTTACTTCTTTCAATTTACCGTTTGTTTAAAAATTATTATATCTGTATTATAAAAAGCACTAAACAACATTTAGACTGCTTCATCCAACTTCACTTGCACATTATATTCACTATTTCCCCTTTTGATTTTAATCAGTACCTCATCTCCTGGATTTTTTTCAAAAATATATAATCTTAAATTTGATATTTTTTCCAAATTTTTTCCATTTATACTTATAATTACATCTCCAACTTTAATTCCTGCTTTTTCAGAACCAGAATTTAAATTCACCTGACCCACATATATTCCATTTTCTAAATGCACACCGGTATTTATTTTTTGAATAGAATATTTATCATATCCCCATATTCCAAGTGTAGCTTGCTTAAATTTACCTGTATTTTCTAATTTTTTTAAAATTGGTTTTACAATATTAATTGGTACAGCAAATCCAATTGCTTCAGCTGAAGATATTTTTATTGTTGTTATACCTACTAATTGTCCAGCACTATTTATAAGTGCCCCTCCACTATTTCCTTGATTTATTGTAGCATCTGTTTGTATTAAATCATCTATATAAAACTTTTTTCCATTTTCTTCAAACTCTAGGTTTCTATTAGTTCCGCTTACAACTCCAGCACTAACACTTTTTTGAAAATCTATTCCTATTGGATTTCCAATCGTATATATTTTTTGTCCTAATTTTAAAGCATCGGAATCTCCTAATATTGCACAATCTTCAAAATTGCAATCTATTTTTACTATAGATAAATCCGTATCGGAATTTGACCACACTATATTTCCTTTATATTTTTCTTTTGAATTTAATACCACATAACAAATCCCATTTTTTGACCCTGATACATGCTCATTAGTTAATATATATCCTTTTTTTGAAATTACTACTCCACTTCCCCATGATGTTACAGAATTATCAAACGAATTATCACTTCTAGAAATTCCCACAATATTTTTACTTGCTTTTTCTATACATTCTTCTTCGCAAACATTTACAATTTCATTATTGTCACTTTCAATTTTACTGTACAAAATACTTGATATTCCATAAATTCCTAAAATAGCTGTAAAAATAAGTACAAATTTTTTTAATTTTATTCTTTTATTTTTTTTATAATCTTTTATATAATTCACCTAATCACCTAATTGTTAATTAAATTTGACAAAACTTGTCTTTATCTCTAATAAATATTTTTTCAAAATCCCATTTTTTTATGTATAATCTGATTGAAAAAAAAATAAATTTGTGGTACTTTATATCTAAATATATTAATAGCGTAAAGTACGCAAGAACGATTAGAATATGACCATATTCTTGAACAAAAATATCAAAGGAGAATATTTTATGAGAAGAAAATTTAATTCAAAACTAAATTTTAAAAAAATTTTTTGTGCAATTATGCTAATATTTTTAATACTATTAATTGCATCTAATGTTTCAAAAGCACCATTACAACTAGGCTCTAAAAAAGCTTCTAATGAACCTTCAGCCATTCAGGAAGAGCCAAAAAATCCAGACATAACAATAAACATGGCCGTAATCGGAGACATTATGTGTCATGGTCCAAATTACAAAGATGCATATGATTCGGCAACAAAAACATATGACTTTTCAACATTTTTCCCACAAATAAAATCATACATTTCTAAT
This sequence comes from Clostridia bacterium, assembly GCA_017625035.1. GTDB lineage: Bacteria > Bacillota > Clostridia > TANB77 > CAG-508 > CAG-492. The sequence continues at coordinate 14,845 of JAGALX010000054.1, read as the reverse complement.
GCAGATATTGCTATTGGAAACTTAGAAACAACATTTGCTGGTGGAAACAAAGCTTACAGTGGATACCCAACATTTAATTCCCCACCTGAACTTGCAGAAGACATATCTGAAATTGGAATCGATGTTCTTACAACATCTAATAACCATAGCTTAGATACTGGTTATAATGGACTTGTTAATACAATAGATACTCTTGATAAATTAGGAATAAGTCATACTGGAACATTTAAATCTAAAGAAGAACAAAATGAAATTTTAATAAAAAATGTAAATGGAATAAAAATTGCATTTTTGTCTTACACATATGGTACTAATGGAATAGCTATACCAAAAGGAAAAGAATATTGCATAAATTTGATAGATGAAGATTTAATAAAATCTCATCTTGAATCTGCCAAAGCACTTGATCCAGATGTAATATGTGTTAGTATGCACTGGGGTGTAGAATATCAATTAAAACCAAATTCACAGCAAGAAGAACTTGCAGACTTGCTTTTTGAAAATGGAGCTGATATTATTTTAGGAAGTCACCCTCATGTATTACAACCTATGGAAAAAAGAACTATAACAATGGAAGATGGTACAAAGAAAGATGGATTTATAATTTATTCATTAGGTAACTTTATGTCAAATCAAAGCGATAAATATACAAAAGATTCTATTATATTAAATTTACAAATAACAAAGCAATCAGAAGGAAATATTACAATAGACTCATATGATTACACACCAATATATATGCAAAATAATGGTGCTAATGCTAAAAACAGATATGAAATTATCGATTTAGAAAAACGTATATCTGATTACCAAAACGGTGATACAAGTGTTAGTAAGTCTTTATATAATACTTATGTTGCTGAACTTAGTAATGTAAAAAAAGCGCTTGGTGAAAGTGATACGTAGAATTCTTGCACTTGCATACTTAAATATTACCATATGTAATTTTGAAATAATGGAATAAATTATTTTTTAGTATTGTAGAAATTATGCCATAATTATCTGATAAAAGAGTGGAGTATATCTTAAAAGTTAACTTTTTTTAACATTCGAAGTATACTCCGCTCTTTTAGGTTAGCAGATTTTGAATTTTTTACTATTTACTTACAAAAATATAAAAATGATTGTAAATATATTTTTACAATCATTTTTATATAGTAATTTTGGAAATATTAAATATGTAAAACTATTTAAATTGGTGCTTTAGCGGTACTTATTTGCGAAAAAAATTCTATTTGTTCTGCATATACTCCCACATTCAGCACAAAAAAATTTCAATTAATCAACTATATATATTTTTATAATTAAATAAGCTTAATTATATATTAAAACTATTATTTAAATTATATCAAAATATAGTCCATGCTAAAACTCCTAAAATAATTAAGCTTGATATTATTATCATTTTTACTTTTTTGGTTATCTTATTACTAATAACGACAATTAATCCTATAACAAATAAAATTACTGGTAATATAAATTTTCCTATAATAAGCGTACTAATAGGCGTAAATACTGGTTCTTCTTCTATTCCATAATCTGTTTGAATCTCAAGAACAGATGTTGCGGAAACTTTAGAAATAATCCCAAGAAAAAATATTTGAATAGAAACTAATATTTTTTTGATTTTACTTTTCATAACTACTTTCCTCCTAACATTTTATTTATACAGATTTTTGGTCTGTTATTATCAAAATCCCATGTATGCAAAGAATCTCCTAGACAATATTTCCAATCCTTGCATTGTTCACATTCCTTACACTTAAACTTATTTTCATCCCTAAACCATTTAAATTTATTTTCCCATACATTTACAAAATCATCTGTTCTAACATTGCCTTGCACAAGCTCTTTTCTTCTCTCAACACTTGGACATACATAGATGTCGCCATTATATAAAATACTAGCAGTTGTAAATCCTGCTACACAGAAAAACATATGTTGCCTTACTTCTTTTTCAAACTTCATTCCTAAGAAATGATTACAACCATATTTAATATCAAATTTTGAATTTTTTCTTTTATTTCTTATGAAAGTTAATAGTTTTTCATAATCCTCTTTTTTCAATAGCAAATCTTCATTTTCATTTGCTCTTCCGATTGGTTCAATACTTAATATTCTCCACGAATTAATATCCAAATCTTGCATTATAGAATATAATTCTTCCAATTCATTAATATTAGTCTTATTGATAACAGTAGTAATTTGCAACCAATCTAAGAAATTAGCTTTTTTTAGTTTTTCAACATTTTCTATTATTCTTTCATATGAATTTGGAACTCCTCTAAATTCATTGTGAGTATCTTTTAAACCGTCTATACTAATTGAGATTGTATCCATTCCTGAAGATTTCATCTTTTCTATTATTTCATCATTTATTTGTATTCCATTAGTAGTCATTCCCCAACGAAATCCTAATTTATTAGCATAAGTCATTACTTCAAATAAATCTTTGCGAAGTAATGGTTCTCCACCAGTAACATTAATTAAAATTTCATCTGCACAATATTTTTTTGCAATACTATTAAATGTATCTTTTATTTCTTGAGTTGTTAATTCTTTATCTATATTTACATGTTCTCCTGCTTTACTACCACAATGCTTACATTTGGCATTACATCTTAGGGTTGTTTCCCAAAACAAATTATACAATTTTGGTTTTCGTGCTAATAACTGTTTATTTCTATATGCAACTTCTGCTTCTCCATATTTTATAACTTCTTTTATCATAATTCTTCTCACTTTTCATTTTTAATAACTATCTACATTATAGCACATAAAATTTTATTTTTGTATAATTTTCTATTTTTTTACAGGATAAAGAGATGAAAAAATTTTTTCATCTCTTTATCCTAATCCATTTGATACCTCATTTATATATTAATAACTTTTTCTATAATTTCTAAATCTTCAATTTTATTAATTCCAAAACATTTTTTACCTAAGTCTTTTATCGAAGCTCCTAAATGGTACATTTCTTTATTATCTATTACTATAAATCTGTCGTGAAATTTATTAGTTTTAGCAACTTTTAACATTGGATATTCTTTATTAAATTTTTGAACATCTAAATTTTGAATATTACTTTTATCTGATGTCAAAATAACTACTTGTACATTATTTTTCTTTTTTGTAAGCATTTTCAAAACACTGTCATCTACATAATTATCTATAATTAAAATTTTCTTATTTGCTTTTTTTATGATATCTACAATGATACTATATGCATCATATATTTGACCATTAAAAAATATTCTTTGTTTTATATTTTCCTCTAGTTGAAGACTATTAAAAATTTTATCAATTTTTTTATCATGTTCTAATAACTTATGTTCTACGCTTGTCAGTCTTTTAAATATTTGTCCATTAATCATTAAAAATTTTCGCATTTCAATAAATGCTTTCATAATATTTACACTAACACTTACTGCAACATCACTTTTTAATAACGCTGATAACATTGCGATTCCTTGTTCTGTAAATACATACGGCAAATATTTTCTATGTTGTCCTCTTCCATTTTCGTTTAAGGTGACAAATTGGCACCTTAAAACTTTAAACTCATCTTCATTTAATTGAAAGCAGAATTCTTCTGGAAATCTTTCTATATTTCTTTTTACTACACGATTTACATATTTTGTTTCACAATGATATATATTTGCAACATCACTATCTATCATTACTTGTTTTCCTCTTATCGTGTAAATTAAATTTTTGATATCTTCAATTGCTAATTCGTTTTGAGTTACTAATTTATTTTCCTCCATAATTTCACATCCTTCTATAACTACATATAGTTTAAAACACTTGTTCGTAATTGTCAAGTATTTTATCATCATTTACATATTTTTTTATTTTAGAATAAATGCTATTAAATAAATATATGGCAACTTTATTTTGTTCAAACGAATCCATCTCCATAATTTTCGCCATTGCAAACATTATAAGATAATAATTTACAAAATTTACTAAAGTTGTTCTGTATTCTATATTTATTTCTTTTAATAACAAATCAAAATGTTTAAACATTTCCTTTTTATCATATAATTCTTCTTCAGTAATTGCCTCTTTATAGATAAAGCCTATAGAATATGCAATTGCATATTCTATAGGCTCAATGAACTGTAAGTTTGCTTTTAGTAAATGCCTAACTTTACCATTTTTAATTGTAAAAGTACAATTTTTGATAATTTTTAGTATTTCATCACTTGGCTTAATTTCTTCAATTATTTCAAATTCAAACAAAAAAATATCCTCCTTTCTGGAAAGAGAACATTTTTGTTTTATATACAAAAAACAACCTACAAACTTTATAGTTCGTAAGTTGTTATATTTTGGTGGGCAATCGGGGGTTCGAACCCCGGACCTTCTGATTACATTGCTACATCGTTTTCACATTGTAGTCTGGACTTTCTCTTTACCATAGCTTTAAGCCTTAGGTACACCGTATAAAGTCTCTACACTCGGAAATTTCTTTCCTAGCTCGGGATTGCCATTTTACAGGTTTCCCCGAATTAGCGGTGTTTTCAATTATAAGTTTCCTTATAATGCTCCTAATCTGTCAAGAGTCAGCTGCTCTACCAACTGAGCTAATCACCCATTTATTTAACATCTATTATTATATTCTACATATTTGACATTGTCAATAAAAAATTTTTAAATTTGTTTATTTTCAAAAACATAATTAATTTCTTCAATTAACTAATTTTCGCTTTATTTATTAGGAAATTTATGATATAGTATATAGTACCTTTTAACTAAATTATTAATATATTATATTAATTACCAAAAATTACTCATTTATTTTTTGCTTAAATAATTGTATAATATTATTAAAAGATATGGAGGCGCGCTTATGAAATTTGAAAAATTAAATGAAAATAAAATTCGAATAACTCTAAGTAATCAAGATTTAATCGAAAAACACATAGATTTTAACTCTTTTATGTCCAATTCAATAGAAACACAAGATTTATTTTTAGATATGCTTGAAGAAGCTGAACAAAGAGTAGGATTTATTACAAAAGATCACAAAATAAAAATAGAAGCTTTAGCAATGGCAGATGGAGATTTTATCTTAACAATTACTAAATTCGGAAAAAGAGAGGAAAAAGAAATACCATCAATAAACAAAAACAAAAAAATTACAGCCAAAAGAAAATCAACTACATTAAATTCAGAAAATTTAGTATACTCATTTAATAATTTTGATGATTTTTGTTTGTTTTCTTCTTTTGTAGAAAAAATTAAAAATTTCAGTACTATTGCAAAATCAACATTACTATATACATATAATGATAAATATTATTTAGTATTTTCAAAACTAAACTTAAACCATCCTTATATAAAAAAATTTTATACCCTAATTACAGAATTTGGAACATATGTACATAATTCTGATTTGTTCTCTTATAAATTATATGAAAGAGGAAATTTGGTATTAAAAAATAATGCAATAAAATTATGTTTAAAATATTTTAAATAATATAAAATAAAAAATTGCATGAAAAAATAATATAAATTATAGTATCTAACTTTTAATAGAAGAGCGAAAGTGGCTACACTTCACGCTCTATCTTCCTTTATATATATATTTCTGTGGATTTTGAGCTATACCATTCACCCTAATTTCCCAGTGACAATGTGATCCTGTTGAAATACCAGTTGACCCCATTGCTGCAATTACCTGTCCTTGTGATACGGTTTGTCCTTTACTTACATATAATTTACTATTATGTGCATAATATGTTTGTATACCATTACCATGTGAAATTATAACTAAATACCCATACCCTCCATTATTGTATTGGGCATATGTAACGGTTCCTGCTGCTGAAGCTCTTATTGGCGTACCAATTGAATTTGCTACATCAATTCCTTTATGATTATCTCTTTTACGTATTCCAAATCTTGAAGTTATTATTCCTTGTGCGGGCTCTACAAAACTAATTCCTAAGCTAGAAACATATGTTGCCTTACTTGAAGTTGTTGAATATGTAGGCTTTTTTACCACCTTTTTTTCATATAATCCATTAACACAATCATCAATACTTGTAAAACTTGCAAGTTCGGTGTTATATCGCTCTGCAATTTTTATATTATCAATATTATTGCTATCTTTTTCTTTTAATTTATTTATTATATCTTCTGCTTCATAATATTTTGAAACAAAATACTTATCCTCTCCATTTAACTGTATTGCAAAATAATTATAGTATGTTACACCAGTTGAAGTAACTGCGTTATATATATTATTATCATTAGTTTGAATATTTCGTTTTAAAAAAGTTAATTCGTATTTTGGCATAGAATCAATTTGAACATATGCAATATTTTGGTTGTCAGAATTTCCATTTTCAATATATGTGTTAATTTTTTCTTGTAACTTGCTTTTACTTTCACAATATCCTATAAATTCACCATTATATGTAACAATATATGCAGTTTTATAAAAGAATGCCAAAATTCCTATAATTATAAACAGAGCAATACATAACAAAATTATTAATCTGAGTGAAGCTCTTATACGTATTATGCTTCTTTTTATTATACTAATATTTAACACTCCTTTCGTTTTACAATGACTTAATTTTACTATAAAATGGCACATAAAACAAGTAGAGATAGAAAAAACTCAAGTTTTTTCTATCTCTATCTAATTTATTGTAATTCGCTTTTAACAGTTTGAATTTCTGTTACAGTAGCTTTTTGAGCTGGTTTATAATAACCTTTTGTTTGAGCTACTTTGAATAGTTCATATTGAAAACTTTCATCATTATTACGAATTTGTTGAACAGTTTGTCTTAATTGCATATTTTCAGTTTCTGAAATAACTCCTTGATATGTTGTAAGTTCTGATTTAACCCCATTTAAAATATCATTAACCATTGATTTCTCATCCATAAAAATATCCTCCCTAATTATTTTTATTAAACAATTTTTATAGCATACTTATACTATTAATTATTTAAAAAACTCATTAATTTTTGTTTTGTGTTTAATGCATCTTGTGCAGATTTTGTAAACATTTGCTTAATTTGTGGATCTACTGCTTGTGATGCATATGCATTTAATTTTTGATAAGATGTTTCATGAGCTCCTATAAGGTGTCTTAAATTTTGTAATTCTACCTGATTTAAATTTGTCATAATAATCTTCCTTTCTGGGATAAATTAGGTTAAATAATAAATATTTAATTGGTAAAAATATATATTAATTATTAAAATAAGTATATTTTAATTGAAAAAATTATATATTTTTAACTAGATTTAAATATTCATTTTTATATAACGCATCCCTATAAAAATTCACATTATTATTATTGTCAAAATATTTTTTTATATACAAATAAAATAGTAAAAATTAAAAATGCAAACAGCAGGAAAAATTGGTAAACATTGACAAAGAAATTGGGAAACGGGAACTGAAAAATGTATATGAAGAAATTGATTCAATTTCATACAACAACTTAATCAATTGTTTTCTATTATTTGAATCAATTTTTCCGTTTACATTCCCGGTTCCCATTTCCCAGGTTTCTATACCAAGTTTATTCTTCTACTGCCAAATTAATCAATTTATCAATTAAATTGCTATACGATAATCCACATTTTTCAAACAATTGTGGATACATGCTAATCGTAGTAAAACCTGGCATTGTATTTATTTCATTTAAATATATTTTTCCAGAATCTTTATCCATAAAAAAGTCTACTCTTGAAAGCCCTTTTCCATCAACTGCTTTAAAAGCTTTTATTGCCATATTTTTAATATAATTAGTTTGCTCTTCTGATATTTCTGCAGGCATTTTTGTTTTTGATTCTGAATTTATATATTTAGCATCAAAACTATAAAATTCTTCTGCTGGTAAAATTTCTCCTAATATTGAAGCTTCAACTTCTTCATTTCCAATTACAGCACATTCTATTTCTCTGGCATTTATTGATTCTTCTATTATTATTTTTTTATCAAATTCAGCTGCTGTTTGTATAAATTTTTGTACTTCTTCTAAAGTAGATGCTTTATTTACACCTACCGATGAACCAGAATTTGATGGTTTTATAAATACCGGTAAGCCTAATTTTTCTTTTACTTTTTCACTTAAATTTTTAATATCAAATTTTTCTTCTTCAAAATTGTCATTTACATATATATATTGATTTTTATATTCTTTTATATACATATGTTTAACTTGAGGTATTTGGGCTTTTTCTAAAACTACTTTTGTATATGCTTTATCCATACATACACACGAACCAAGTACTTTACAGCCAACATATGGAATTTTCAATAATTCAAATAATCCTTGAATAGTTCCATCTTCTCCATAAAGACCATGCATTACTGGAAATATAACATCTAATTGTTTTAGATATCCAATCACATTTTCGAGCTTTGTAATTTCTGTTGGTTTTTCTCTAACTTTTAAAATATTTATATCTTCAATTTTTTTATCATATGAATACCAAATTCCATTTGTATCAATATATATTGGATATATATTATATATACTTTTATTCATATTTTTTATTATAGATGTTCCTGATACTACAGAAATATCATGCTCTGTTGACATACCACCAAAAATAATTCCAACTTTCAATTTTTTCATAATATACATCATTCCTTATATAATATATTTAGGTTTTTTATACAGGTTTTACCTATAACCCTATTGACTTTATATCACCAACTATTAGTGAAAGCTTTTATTTTTTTATTTATATTAAGATATTAATTTTTATAATAATTATTACCTGAAATTTTTTATAGTTTATCATATATTTTTTTGATTATATGTAGTCTTTGTTTTTTAGATCAATTAAAACATTTTCTTCTAAAAAATTAGTGTATTTATCTATATTGCTTCTTATATCTGTTGCACTTATATGAATATAATCTCTGTGTAAATCTACAACTCGATTTATAATATTAAAATCTCTTGCTACAAACTTTCCATATTTTTCACTTGAATAAAAATGTGTGACTTTTATATTTTTTATTATATTCTTTAAATAATTTATTTGTATTTTTACACTTTCCTCATCTAATCCATATTGTGACGGTGGATTTTTTGCAAATAAAATTTTTACAGTTGGATATAATTTTTGTATCCATTTTGCTCTTTGCTCTAGTGTAATATTTATTAAATTTGTATCATATACAACTACATAAAATTCATCCATTTCCTTTAATGCTGTTTCTATTAAATATTGGTGACCTTTATGCAGTGGTGCAAATTTTCCTATAGTAAAACCGATTTTTTTCATATGTATCCCTTCATAATTTTATAATGGCTATATTTTAGCAGTTTTAACATAATATTTCAACTTTATTTGCTTAATACAGGACCATGTGCTTTTTTACTTATTTATAAATTATTATTCTTAAAAAAATCGTTAAGCTCTTAGCTCAACGATTTTTTAGTTTAATTATAAGCTCTTATATCAATTTATAGCTCTAAAAATTAATTAAATAATCCTTTTACTTTACCCATAATTCCGCTATTATCTAAATTAACTTTAGTTTTTACAACATTAACTACTTCGTTAATTTTGTCGTCTGGTAAATCAACTCCCATTACTTCTTCAAGTGCTTTAACTGGTTCTTCTTGGAATTTTTTAGCAAAGTCTGGATTGTTTTTAACTTTATTAACAACTTCATCAATTTTTTCTTTTATATTTTCCATAATTTTTCGCCTCCATGCATTTATTATACATGAAAATATTTAAATGTCAAAAGATTTTATTTTGACTACAAATATTTTGCCACATATTAGAATTTGCTGAGGCTATTCTTGTTATATCTTTAAATCCACCTGCAGCAATGGTTTTCATGGTATTATTATCATCATCTATATTATTAGCAATATCATTAATATAACCTTCCTCTTTTGCTTTTTTTAGAAATTCTACATTATTATCATAAACAATAATTTTCTCTACATCTTTTACTTTTGAAAGCGCTTTAGCTAAAGATCCTCCCATTAAACCTAGTCCTATGATTCCTACTTTATACATAAATATTCCTCCTCGTATAATTGCTGATATAAACTTCACATAAGTCAAAGTTTCATTATAAAAATCAACAAAAATAAGAGAGCAAGAATTTTTCCAAACCTTACTCTCTAATGGTGCAGATGGCCGGAATCGAACCGGCACGGTTTATTCAACCGCAGGATTTTAAGTTATGTTATCATTTTAATGATTAATGATGAATAACACTCTTTAATCCTATTATTTATGTACTCAAAACCTTGTTATTTCAAAGTATTTCGTCGTTTTTCATTGTAACATAAAGACTTAAAAATTTATATAAATCTGACACAACTTTTTCAAGTTTTGTTAGAAATCTGTTAGAAAAATTTTAAGCAGTATTTATTCTAAAAAAATTTCAAACTTATTTAAAATCAAATTTTGCATATTTAAAAATTCAAAACGAACAGGCATAGTTTATTACCTGTTCTAATTTTTCGCCACAGAATCGATTGCCTTGGCGAAGGAAAGGAAAATATATGCTGAATTTTAATTTTTATAAAGTTAATGAAACTTTAAATCATAAATATTATCAAATACCACAGGAATTATTTATAAATCCATTATATAAAAATGCTTTAAATTCTGATAGTAAATTGTTATATGGTTTTCTATTAGATAGATTATCATTATCTATTAAAAATAATTGGCATGATGAAAATGGAAATGTGTATTTAATATTTACTAGAAAAGAAGTTCAAGATAAATTAAATTTATCTGATAAAACTGTTACTAAAGCATTTAAACAATTATCAGATGTTAATTTAATATATGAAAAGAAACAAGGTTTTAGCAAACCTAAACTTATATATGTTGCAAAAATACAACATCAAAATATAGAACTTTCACATAATCGTAAAAATTACGATTATATAAACGGAGATTCTACGATTATCGAACCGGAAAATTTACGAGCAATCAATACTAATAATAATTATACTAATAAAATAAATAAAGCCCCTAAAAATTCTTCTTTTATACCTTATGAAAATCAAAGAAATTACCCTGATAATTTTTTCGATGATTACTATGCTAATTCTTATTAGCATAACGGAAAAACAATTTTTATAAAATTGTTTTTCAAAAGAAGTTGCAATAATTTATATATTGCAACTTCTTAACTAAAATAGGTTTCTATACCTATTTTAGTTAGCATAAAAATTTCTTATTTTTATGCGAGAGTGCAGGAACTCCTGCCACACAGATAAGTTTTGAAAAAACTTGTCTAGTGTGTTAGACAAGTTAACTTATCCCCCATAAATTTAGAAAGGCAAATTGTATGAGTTATGCAATAGTAAGAAACGAAAAATTAGTTAGGGCTAAAGCACAAGGTATATGTGTTCATAATGATAGAAAAGCAAATAATCATTCTAATAGAGAAATAGATATTAGTAGAACACATTTAAATTATTATTTGAAGAAGAATGAATTAAATTATGTGAAAGAATTTGATAGATTAAAAGAAAAATATAATTTTAAAGGGCAAATACGAAGTAATAGTATTATTATGTGTGAAATGATTTTTACATCAGATGCAGATTTTTTTAATAAAATTGGAATTGTGGAAACTAAAAGATATTTTAAAGAAAGTTATAATTTTATTTGTAACTATAAAAATCTAGGTAAAGAAAATATAATTTCAGCAGTAGTTCATTTAGATGAAAGCACACCTCATATGCATTTAGTTTATGTTCCAATTATTCATACAAAAGATAATAATGGAAATAATATTAATAAAGTTTGTTGCAGAGATTTTTGGAAAGGTCGAGATAGTTATAGAAAATTGCAAAATTCTTATTATGAGCATATTACTTCTAAAGGTTTTCAGCTTGAAAGAGGTCTGCCTGTAGAAGAAACTCATAGAAAACATGAGAATATTCAAGAGTTTAAGAATTTGACTAATTTTGAAAATACTAAGCAAGTTTTAAATAGTATAAAATTAGATTTGCCTGAGGTTCCAGATATAAAAGATTTTAAGAAAGTAATGTTAAATAGAGATGAAAAGATTTTAGAGAAAATAATAAAACCTAAAGATAAGGTAATTGAAGAACTTTATAATAATAACATTGCTTTGCATAAGGAACTTTCAAAACAGGCTAAAATTGTTGATGTTGCAGCTAAGTTTCAAAAGGAAAAAGATGATATTTTAGAAGATAATAGAATTTTAAATTTGAAGTGTAAACAGATGGAACGTGATTTTGAATATAAAGAAAAGAAATTAGTTAATGATTATAGAGATAAAATTTATGAAATTAATTGTATGTCTCAAAAAGTTATTAATGATTTGGAAAAGGAGAATAATTTTTTAAGAAAAGTTATTGATAGGTTTAAAGTCACTGTTAAAGTCTTTATTTCTTGGATTTGTAACAAATTTTCTGTTTCTTCTGAAGAACAACTTATGAGAGATTTTGAGAAGGAGTCTCGTTTGGATTTTGATGTTGAGAATTCTGTTAAAATTAAAGAATTTGCTAAATCTAAAAGTGATTATGAGATGGAATTATAAAAGTGGTAAAGACAATCTTTACCACTTTTATAATTATTTTAATTTGATTCTTTGCAATAATTTATTGAAAAACTTAATAATTTTATTTTTCCAGTTTTCTTCTTCAATTTGAACTAGCGCTGTTTCTTCGCTTTTTTCTATATTTGAATTTTGCTTTTTAAAAATATTATCTGGATTATATTTTTCTCGTATTCTTTTCTCATTATCAATATCAATTTGTTCTAATTCTTTTATAAAATCTCTTTTTTCTTGTTCCGTTGTACACCAATAATTATATTGTATATTTGCTAAAATTGCTAAAGAATCTTTTTGAATATTTTGTTTTTCCAATGAAATATTAATATTGTATATCGGTGTATACCCTTTATCTCTTTTTAAATTAATTGATTTTTTCACTTTATCTGGAAGCATGTCTTGATAATCTTTTCCTGCTAATTGAATTAATGCATATACTTCTGAATAAATTTTAGCTTCTGTATTTTCCATTAAACTCCTCCTAATTTTCTCTTGTATTCTCTACTAAATTCTCTTGTTGTTTTCCCCTATATTTACTATAAATTGACTTAACTTTTTCATATCCTATTCCCATAGCATTATAACCTGCTCTCATTAAATCTCTAACTCTTGAGTTATGCAACATTCTATTTAATCCAGAATCTTTTGAAACTTCAACTTTATCCATACCCTCTCTTTGATGTTCACTGTACGATAGAGACATGCCTTTTCCAAATTGATGATAAGCAAAATATGAGTTACCATCCCTATCTATAAAAGTACAATCTACTTGTTGCATAGGAGTTGGTTGTCCTGGTATTCTTGTTCCATCTATTACTATAGCATTCTGTTTATTAGGCACTTGTTGTAATCCTTCCAACTTTGTGTAACCTTGAGAACTATTATGTGCTACAAATTCATAATGACTATTACCATCTTTATCTTGTCTTGAAATCATATAAATTTTGGGTAAAATACCTAGATTAGAATATCGTTGCAAATTATTTTGTTCACTTAAATATTGCAACATTTTTGTATCACTTATTTCGACAATTTCACTAATAGTTCCATCCTGTAATGATTTCTCTACATTATGTCTTACAACTTGCATTTCCATTTGGTCAAAAGTAATTTTATCTTTGTCCTCTGTTCGCTCTCTAATTCCTGCTAATTTTTTTGAACTTATAATTGTTCCGTCTCCACCAATTACTTCTAACACTCCACTTTCTGTATTTCTACTACACGGAACACCAATATACTCTCCTTTTTCATCTGTATATACAATAACATATTTATTATCACCTCTTTTTATAATTTCTTCAGGCATCAAAGCACTAGTTCCTAACATTAATTCTACCATTCTTGATGATTCTTCAAACATAGTTTCACCATGTGCTACATAGTGTGTAAATATATTACCATATATTTCTGCCAATTCCTTTGATGTTCCATTTAAGTTGTTTGTAAAAATATCTGTTGATTCTTTATTTATTTGTAATACCATCTTTTCCCAGTCATTTGTTTCAAAAACTCGAGTTGACAAAGTATCCACTAATTGTGATATATCATATGGTCTTTGTACCAAATCAACATCTCCACTTTCTTTTTCATATTGTTCTAAAATATCAGTATATGGAACACTAAAATCTATATCTGTTCCTTGTTTTCCACCTTGCCTAGAATATAACTGTACAGCTGCATTTAATGATTTTTCAGCTATTGCAATTGCAGATTGATTGGCTTTAATTTCTTCCTGCAAATCTTGGTATGCTTGCGTATTTTGTTCTTTGTTTGCAATCATAATTCGTGATTTCAAATAAAGCCTTTCTTTAACACCCATTAATCTTTGTAATTCATTATTATTTCTATAACAATCGCTTAAATACTTGTGTTCTAAAAATTGTTTTCCATCCTTTTTTTCTTTTAAATCTTTTAATATTTCTCCTTTTGCTAACCTATCACATGCACCTTGTGTATCTATAATATCTATCTCCAATTCACTAATTTGTAATCTCTTAGCTAGAACTTGTATATATGTTGAACTTCCTTGTTTCTTTAGTTCTTCTATTTCTCCTGTTAATTGTTCTATCTTTTTTTCACAATCTAATATATCTAATTTCATATCATCTATTTTTTCATGTACACTCATTTTTGTTTTCTCCCCCTTACTTCTTGTTTTTGATATATTAAAAGTGGACCAAAAAATCAATTGATTACAATTGAAAAATGGACCACTTTTTTTACATAATATCCAAGTACATGATAGAATGTATTTGGAGGTTTAAGGAGATGAAAAATTTAATGGATATATCAG
>JAGALX010000053.1 GCA_017625035.1 Clostridia bacterium | reverse complement strand
TTTTGCTTGTTTCATAATAAACTCCTTTCAAAAATTGATTATTTTTTTTATTTGCTTTTTTTCTAGCCATAATACCACCTTAAAATAATTATACTCCAAAAAAGTTACAAAATAAATAAAGGTAACAAAAAAAGCAACATCACTGTTGCTTAAAATTCTAAATGGCAGGGGATGAGAGAATCGAACTCCCAACAGTGGTTTTGGAGATTTGACTCATTCCGTTATAGACCCACCAATAAATTTCAGTGCGTTTTATAATTATATAATAACAATCTCATATATATAAATTACACTTTCAGTATAAAGTAAATCAATTGTTTACGCAAGTAGAAATGGGACATTTCTACTTCTTTTTTTGAGTTGGAGCGCGACAAGTCAAAAATCGCGTGCTTCGCCGGTAAGTGTAGTTTCTAAAATAGTCGTTAATTTTTACTAAAAGTATATAAATCGTAATTAAAATCAAAACAAAAGAATCGCAAGGGGGGTGTGGGGAAAGCGATTCTTTTATTTTTATATTTGTCTGATTTTAACAAAATCTAATGGTAAATTCATAGTATCTAATAAATCTTCTTTAGAATATACAGTTGATTTTGAAGCAGTTTTTGTAATTAATGCATCAATTCTTTGAATCATTTTATTATAGTCAGTTCTATTCATAAAATATTTCATACTTAAAAGCAATGCAAATAAATCTTTACGTCCTTGTATTAAATCACCGTTTTTTGTTGTTTTTAATTTGAATTCACCATGTTCAGGCAACAATCCTATATCAATGCTTCCGTGAACAAAACTAAACACAATTTCATCATGAGCACACATATTTCTAACATCTGCAATTAAAGCAATCATTTGTTTTGTTCTACTAATCTTCTTTTTTGGTATTTCTCCAAAAAGAACAAGATTACATACATCATCTTGGTCTACTTGCTTCATTACATTAAATAGTTTTTTTATAGTACCAAATGTTAAACATTTTGATAGTACATAAAATGGAATGTATCCATAAGTATCTTTATAATGCTTTACGGCTTTGTTCTTTTGCCCGTATATTTTTCTTTGGTTTTTTATAACATTAAGTGTACTAGAAAGATATGGACTATTTTGATCATAATTTTTTGCCGTTAAATAAATTCTATCTTTAACTCCATACTTAGAAGATATAACATTAGATATAGCAGTTTTAATTTTTTGCTCAATATCCAATAAAAATTCTAATAACAAAGCTTTTAATTCTTTATCAAAAAAGTACAAATTAGTTAATTCCTTAAAATCGCAATTAGGTTTGTATATTTTTTCATCACTTTCTAACACTAATAATTTTTGATAACCTTTAAGAAAAAAATAGTTTATTTCATTTAACGTTTTTTTTGCAACAAGTGGCTGTGAGAAAATCATACCACGTGATGACAAAATACTTATTATTTCATCGGCACTTTTAAATTGTTTCGGACACCCTGAATTCATTACTACTCACCTCATATTAAATATGGTAGCATAGTAATATAATTTATTCAACAAAAAAGGCCTAGTAAGAATAACTTACTAGACTCTGAACTGAGTAGAGACCTACTCATAATTATTAATATGTAATAAAATATAAAAATATATACACAAAAACAAAAAAAAGGTAGGACTAATAACAATAAGTTACTAATCACTGAACCTGTAATAATTATATCATACTTGACTAATTTGTCAAATGTTTTATTTACAGGCAATAGTTTTGAATTTAAAAAAAATAAAAACAAAGTAATTTTTATAATAAAAAAAATAATATAAATAATAACTAAACTTAGTATTATATTAATTATCCAATTATAAACCCAAAAGTTGCTTTTTGTTTTTCTCACAGATATCCAAATATCAGAAAATTCAAAAATAAAAGAATCATAAGCTATTGCCTAAAAAATATATTTATTCTTTATGTTATAATAAAGGCGATTAAAGGAGTGGTAAAATGAATATAGAAGATTTTAATGGTTTTTTAAAGTTTAAAGATGAAATATATCCGTTTTCATTTAAAGATAATGAAGTAACTATACATCCCTATTCGATAGATAAATGGAATGAATTTCGTGCGGAATGGTTTCACTTTGATTTTGGTAAGAAAAATAAATGGCTAGATAAAATCGTTCTTGAGGGAATAACAGATAAGAAAAAAGCTGTATATTTTTATGTGACTGATAATCCAAAATACTGCTATGGATATTATACATACATAGTAGAATTTATGTATATTTCAGATATTAATCCAGAAACAGACGAAGTATATGACATAAAAGGGATAAGATTTAAGGGATCAGAAATAAATTATCTTTATAATGTTAGAGATTATATCAAACAGGATTTTGAAACGAAGAATGATATTTTTGATAGGTTCAATATGGAACTAAAAAGTAAAAAAGATAATGATTTTGGAAAATTCAGATGGCATAACTATTCCATAGCAATAAAAGGCAGTTTCTCTTGGAAAAAGGAAAATGATACGTATGATCCAATAAAAATAAATGCATTATTAGTTTTGGAATTATCTAGAACAAGCAGCAATTTAAAAGAATTAATTGAACTAATATTAATTCAAAAAAAGGTATTATATTTCTCTTGTTACAGAAAAAATATAACATTTAATGAAATAGATACCTACACATACGAAAGGAATGCAAGAAAAAAAGTGGGAAATTTCTATATATTTGATAGTGAAATTACTCCAGAAGAACCTAGAAAAGTTCTTAAACACATAATAGATTTTAAAAATGTTGGAAGCAATGTATCTGAATTATATAAACTAGAAATTAAGAAAAAGTTATACACAACACATATATGCGCTAATTATCGTGAAAGACATATATATACTCCTGCAAGAATTTTATCGATTGTTATTGCTTTTGAACATTATTTCAAAATAATTTATCCGACGTGTTTAATAAGTAGTAGCGATTATGAAGCTGTTAGAAAGGATACAATTACATTTTTAGACGAAAAAATAAAAGAATCTAGCGGCAGCATTAGAAAAAAATATAAAGGAATGAAAAATAGTGTATCAAAGTTAGGGGAAAGCTATGGACAACATTTAAAATATGCACTAGAAGAAAATTATGATATTTTAGAACCATTCATAAGATATTTTTACAAAGTAAAAAATCCAAAACAAATACTTAAAGCATGCTCTGATAGAGTTAATACAATAAGAAATAGTATGGCTCATGGGAACTTAGATATAAAATATAAACCGATTAATACAAATGATATCCATTTAATAGAAATACTGTTATATTCGATGGTTTTAAAAGTGTCACAAATAAGTAGTGAGAAAATTCAACAGGAAATAAAAAGAATTTTTGATATTTCAATATAACAAAAATCAAAACTTTCAAAAATAAATAAATTTTCAACCTAATGTAAAACATAAGTTTACTAAAAATTAACTATATTTTATAATTATATTAGAAAGGAGCAACAGAAATGAAATACATATCAAAAATAACAAAACTCATAATCATGATGATTACTATTATATTAATGACAGGTTGTACAACAGAACGTGAAAATAATACGGGAGGAAATACTTATAAGGTTGCAGGTGATGAATATCACAATTATATAAGAGAAACAGTTGAAACTGTAATTGATAAAAACAGTGAGTATAGTTTGGTAAATATAATATCCGACTATCCATTTATACAAATATATATTAATTATAATAACAAAATAGATGAAACATCATTTGATAATAAAAATAATGAAATTGCAGAACAACTATTTAATGAATTGAAGAAAAGCAACTTTAAAGGTAATATAGGATATGAATATAATATAATAAGCTTAAATTTTAAAGGAATAAAATCGAATTGTTCAGAAATAATTTGTGAGATGAATAAATACGTTCAAATAGATGTTTTGGAAATATCGGACTATGAAACATACAGCGAATACAACAACAAACAATAAAATATTGATATATAATCAGAAAGAAGTGATTTTTTGAAACTTAGTATAGCAAAGTGTCCAAGTTGTGGAGCATCAATAGAGTTGAAAAACAATAGAAATATAACGAAATGTAAATTTTGCAATAACACAATCGTCATTGAAGACGTAATTATTAATTCGATAGATGATGAAAATGAAATAGAAGCACATAACAAGTTTTGTAATAAAGAATATGAACAAGCATTAAAAAGATATAATGAAATCTTAAGAGACGATAGAAAAAATGTTGCGGTTATGTATAGGGCTGCACTATGTAATTATTTACTAAATACCGAAAATGCATTTAATCATAATAAATTAATAAGTAAGATAAAAGTTGCAATACATAGTGCTAATCAAACAGAAACTGATATAGAAGTTGAAGAATTTAAAAGCATAATATGTTCAGATGTAGCACTACACACGGACGATTTACTGAATAAAACAAAAAAAGATTACCAAAATAGTGAAAAAACTGCGGATGATTATAATTTGTATAATAGCAGAATTATATCATTAAGAGAAATAATTATGTACTGTATAACAGAACTTTTTAGTGACAAGCTGTTTCAACTAGCTCCGTATGTAAATGAAGATATATCTACACCAGAGTTATATATACTTTTTTTAGTCAAACTAATTACATATAATGTTGAATTATGCAAAATAATAGAGTACAAAACTATAAAAAAAGGAAAAGTTGCATTTGATAAAATAACTATAGAAGATGAACTAAGAAAATTACTAGTAGATGAGTATGATATGTATGTTGAAGAAATAAAAAAATATTCTCAAAATTTTGATCCTCCAGCAATTGAAAGAAAAGGAATAAAAAAAGGAATATTCAATTGGTAGATAAATTGTAATAATATGTACAAACAAGATGCCCCGGTCATAAGATTATAAAATAAAAGAACCGCTTTCCCCACACCTGTTGAAATTCTGACTTTTGATTTTAATTACTATTTATCAATACTTTTTAAAAAGAAACGATTATTTTAAAACTACCGCTTTCGGGCGAAGCACGCGATTTTTGACTTGTCGCGCTCCAACTCAAAAAAAGAAGTAGAAATGTCCCATTTCTACTTGCGTAAACCATTTATTTACTTTATACTGAAAGTGTAATTTATATATATGAGATTTCATTATTATATATTATAAAACGTACTGAAATTTATTGGTAGGTCTATAACAAAATGAGTCAAATCTCCAAATCCTTTGGAGACCATTATGTAAAAACAATTAATTTCGTATATTTTATAAGGCTTAGTCGAGTACTAGGGGATTAGTTAAATGGTATAATAAAATCCAAAACCTCTGTTGGGTGTTCGATTAGACAAGCAGGATATAAAAATAAAAAGACTTGAAGATTTACTTCTTCAGGTCTTTTACTTTTCTAATAATTATTTTATCTTTATAAGTTTCTACTTCGACAAAATTATGAAAATTAAATCCTAGTTTTTGTAACCACTTACCTTTTAATAAAATATATGGTCTATTAGAAGAATCTTCATAAACAGATAATTTTCTAATTTTCATGATGGTTACCTGCTTGTCTATTATTTTCTATATTGGTGAATATTGAATGTTCGGCGTGTTTAGTTTTAAGATCTTTTGGAGACATATCTACATATATTTTAGTTGTTTCAATATTTGTGTGCCCCAAAAGATCACGGAGTGAAAAAGGGTCACCACCATTAATGACAAAATGAGTTGCGAAAGTGTGACGAAACTTATGTGGGTTCATTCTAAAGTCTTCGCCAAAAACTTTCTTAGCACGACGACTTAAAATACTATAAACCATTTCTGTATTTATACCATGATCCACCATGGGTTCGTTAAACTGCATATGAAATTTCACAAAAAGTGGTCCTTTTTCTGCTCCTTTTAAAACTTCACGCCTATAAACATTTAATATTCTCTCAGTTTCTTTTGAATAATAGACCGTGCGAAAAGTATTTGTTTTAGTTGCGTACACATAAATACTTCTATTTTGAAAATTAATATCTTCAAGTTTGATTCGTACAAGTTCGCTATTACGAACTCCAGTATCAAGTAAGATTAATACTAGAAGCAAATTTCGTAATTCTGACTTGTAACGTAAATCAAACGAAGTAATCATCTTTCGCACTTGGTCTATCGTAAAGTAATCTATTTTTTCTTGTCTTACTTTTTTAGGTTTAATATTATGACCTGGATTGGCAATCAAGTATCCATCTTTTTCTAAATAATTGAAGAAAGCTCTTAGTGCTCGTGCATGACAATTATAATAACCTGTCTTTTTCTTTGAATATTTACTTTCAATATAATATTTTATTTCTTCTTCAGTTAAGGTTTCTAAAGTTTGTACCTTTTTAATCTGCACTAAGAACTTTCGAAATGGACTAAGTTTCTTTTTATAGAAGTTCATTGTCTGTTCTGCCAATCCGCGTTCTTCCATATTCCTAAAAAAGTATTTAACCGCATCATCAAAAGTTAGATTACTTTGCGTGGCTTGTTTTGTTTCTCCTTGTTTAAATGCTCTAAAAAAGTTTGTTAGTTCATTGATGGTTTGTTCTGTCATATAAATCCTCCTAATATATAAAATATTTTTGTAATTTATATAAACAAAACAACCATTCAAAAGAACCAATATAGAAAATCTTTTTGACTAGAGAGGGGACTACTAGAGCTGTAGAGTGGTCTAGTCAAAATCTCATCCACGACAATACAACAAAAAAAGCAACATCACTGTTGCTTAAAATTCTAAATGGCAGGGGATGAGAGAATCGAACTCCCAACAGTGGTTTTGGAGACCATTATTATACCATTTAACTAATCCCCTATAAATTGTGTCACACAAGTTCTTTTAAAATAGAACAAACAAAGTATAACACAATTATTTTTTATATTCAACAAAAAATTAATTTTTATTATTTACTTAGACCAGATAGTCTTTTCAACAGACAGATTTATTGGTACATGTTGATTAAAAGGTCTAATTGATTCAATCTGAGGATTAACTAAAGTTTCACCAGGTAGAATTATTGATTTATCAACAGTATCATTATAATTATTGATTTCTTCAGGAGAAGTTCCCATTTTTTCAGAAACATCACTATAAGAGTCATCTTTTTGAACGCAATAAATTAAGTCTTCATTAATACTATAGTCTTTATTATATGAATAAAACCTAGTTAACATATTTTCTATAGCACTAGCCACAAGAGTAGGTGGAGTATTTTGTGTTCCAAAAGATATAGTGACAAAGCTAGAATTCTTATCCTT
>JAGALX010000052.1 GCA_017625035.1 Clostridia bacterium | reverse complement strand
CCAAGATTTTGCTACACACTTCCTCCACGTCACACCTCACGATGGAACGCTTGTGCTTCACTATGTGGTTGGCGATATGTACCTCCACTACGGACTCTCACCGATTAACTAAACGACATGCCCGTCGCACCACATAAAAAAACGTGGAATTTTTCTTCCACGCTTTTTTTATTTAAAATTTCTTAATATCCCGTATACTACAAACAATATTATTAAAACTGTTATTCCAATTATATATTTAGTATTTTTTACTTCATAAACTTCTTTTTTTATTAATTTTTTTTTATCAAGACATAAACTTGCTATGATATATATTAGTACTATTATTGAAATTATTAAAATAAAATTAATTATCATATTCATGCTATTCAAATCTCTTTACTCCTAACATTATTTCAACAAATGATATATTCTCTTTTTTAGTTATATGTCTTTTAATAATTATATATATATCATTTATAACTAAAATTAAAACTAGTGGTAACAATATACCAGTATAGTATGCATTATATTCAAATGCCTGCATAAGGTTTAATTTCATAAAACTTATTGTTGCTCTTGTTAAACCACATGCAGGACATAAAAATCCGAAGTTTTCTTTCCAATAGCAAGGTAACTCTATTTTTCCTATTGATACTAGTATTGATAAAATTGTAGAAACTATATATACAACAATTCTTATATGTTCAAATTTTAAATTTTTCGTCATATATTAATTGCCCTTTCACATATTATTCAATTCCTAAATACTCATTATAAGTTACTTCTCTATCAACAACTTTATCTGTTTTAATATCAATTATTCTGTTAGCAACAGTTTGAGTTAATTGATGGTCATGTGATGTAAATATCATATTTCCTTTATATTTTATCATTCCATCATTTAATGAAGTAATACTTTCCATATCTAAGTGGTTTGTAGGTTCATCAAATATTAGGAAATTGGCACCTGATAGCATTAATTTAGAAAGTACACATCTTACTTTTTCTCCTCCTGATAAAACATTTACTTTTTTTAGTGCTTCTTCACCTGAAAATAGCATTCTTCCTAAAAAGCTTCTAACATATGTTTCATCTGGATCTTTTGAATATTGTCTTAGCCAATCTGTTATACTATCTTCAGATTCAAATAAGTAATTATTATCTTTTGGGAAATATGAACTTGTTATTGTTGTACCCCAAATAACTTCGCCTTCATCTGGTTCTACTTCACCTGCTATTATTTGGAATAATAATGTTTTTGCATTTTCATTATCTGCTAATAATGCAATTTTGTCGCCTTGCTTAACAGTAAATGAAACATTATTTAATAATTTTTCTCCATTTATAGTTTTAGAAATATTTTTTACCTGTAGTATATCTTTACCAGGCTCTCTGTCTGGTTTAAAATCTACATATGGATATTTTCTGTTTGATGGTTTTATTTCGTCTAATTCTATTTTTTCTAATGATTTTTTTCTTGATGTAGCTTGTTTTGATTTTGAAGCATTAGCACTAAATCTTGCAATAAATTCTTGTAATTCTTTTATTTTTTCTTCTTTCTTTTTATTTGCGTCTTTCATTTGTTTTAACGCTAATTGACTTGATTCATACCAGAAATCGTAGTTACCTGGATATACTTTTATTTTTCCAAAATCTACGTCTGCTATGTGTGTACATACTTTATTTAAGAAATATCTATCATGTGATACTACAATTACAGTGTTTTCGAAGTTTATTAAAAATTCTTCTAACCAACTAATGCTTTTTAAATCTAGGTCGTTTGTAGGCTCGTCTAATAATAGAATATCTGGATTTCCAAATAGAGCTTGTGCAAGTAAAACTTTTACTTTTTCTTTTGCCTCTAATTCACTCATTAATTTATAATGTTTGCTTCCATCTATTCCTAAGTCATTTAATAAAACTTCTGCATCAGATTCTGCATTCCATCCATCTAACTCAGCAAATCTTTCTTCTAATTTTGCAGCTTTCATTCCATCTTCTTCGGTAAAATCTGGTTTTGCATATATTTCATTTTTTTCCTGCATAATTTTGTATAGCTCTTGATTTCCCATTATTACTGTGTTTATAACAGTATGTTCTTCATATGCAAAGTGGTCTTGTTTTAATACTGATAATCTTTCTCCTTTGTCCATTGCTACTTCGCCTTTGCTTGGCTCTAATTCACCTGATAAAACTTTTAAAAAAGTTGATTTTCCAGCTCCATTTGCACCAATTATTCCGTAGCAGCATCCTTTGTTAAATTTAATATTAACATCTTCAAATAATGTTCTTTTTCCAAATCTTACAGTTACTCCAACAGCATTTAACATTTACGTTCCTCCTTTATAATACTTGACTATTATAACTTATTTTATTCATGGGGTCAAGTGCACTTTCTTCAACTCTGTTTACTCCAAATTTTTTTGAAAAATCTTTTTTATTCAGCCACCATGCAGAATCTTGTTGTGTTTGCTTATATCCTATTGGTAAAGGTATTTCAATGTTATTTGTTACTTTGTATGTTTTTGATTTGTAATCTTTTAAATCAAATATTTTGAATATTGTAAGTATTACAAATAACATGAATGCTATTATTGTTAAAACAAACATTTCAAAATACTCTTTGTTGTTTGATAAACTTTGAATTATAGTGTTTGGTCTGATGTTTATTATTTCTTGTGAATATTAAATGTAGTATTGTTGATATTATGCTTGAGAGTATTACTGCTATGAGAAAAGCTAGTATTATACCTAATATTTTTGTCTTTAGTTTTCCTAATTTCATTTGTGATTTGTGTTTTGTTCCTTTCAGGGTATCAAAAGCGGAGAGCCGTTTTTAGCTCTCCGTTTGATATATATTTTCATATTTAGATAATACTATCTTTAAATTGGATAGTCAATGAATGGATTTTGAAGAAATTTTGAAAGTTGTTATCTAAATATTCTATCAAATTTTCATTGATTTTCTTAATTATTTTTTATTTTTACATTTTGAATAAACAATCAATACAATACATATTAAAATAATACTGCAATCAATAATAGTTGCTACTATTCCCAATGGTATTGCAAAAATCAAGAAAAATATTGCTATACACAAAACTATTATTGAATTTATTTTAAGATCATCACCATTTTTTACTTGTTCTTTACTTTGTACATTATCTGTAATATTTGTTTTCAAAGGTTTATCTAAAAACTCCCCATGAATATCTTCGTTATTATAAACCTTATTAATAAATTCTTCAAAATTGTTTGCAACAAGATATCTTGCATTATTATCTTCATTATCTATTCTTACAATTCTTGGTTCGCCTCTTTCATCAACCGAACTATAATCCATAAAATACATATCATGACCACCCGATTGTGTTTCACCAAAAGGTATTCCTATATCTGGGTAACCCCACTCATCTATCCATAATTTAAATTCTTCTTCCAGTCCATAAAAACTTTTATCATTTGCTCCTATTCCATATATTGCTGTTAACCAACATATTTCATGTTTTTTATTTATATATCCACCATTTTGAACTTTTAATAATTCGATATAAGATTTAGGTAACTTATATCCCAAAAATTCTTCTACTTCCTTAATTCTATTATCTGTTAATTTTTCTTGTTTATATTTTTTTGCAAATTCAGATTCATTATCAAAAAGTTTGTTAAAATCAATATTCTTATACATTTTTTCCTCCTAAAATAGTTCATTATTTTTTATTTAAATCACCAATATATTTAATTCTGCTTTTTATACAATTAAAATCTATGAAATAAATACATTATTTCTTTAGTGTTGCAATTTATAAATGCAAAAGAAAAAGTATCATCATCATCTTCAGCGCCGCACTGAATTTTTAAGAATGTTGCATTATCATCATATTTATCAACAAAATCATCTAGGGGTGTAGACATATATAACATTTGATTATCACCAAATTTACCTTCTAACATAAATTCCTGCTTATTAATACCTTCTATACTAAATATTACAAAATCTTTATCTACAATTTCTTGATACTCAATATAAGTTTCTTTTAATTTATTTATTATACTTTGCTTATTATCTATAAAATAATTATAGGTATCTATATACATTGATTCATTTTCTTTATTATTATCTATTATTAATATTTCTGGTCGATTATCAATTGTTGACTTATTTACAATATTTCTATCAAATTCAGCTACATCATTTATTTTTAAGTCTCTTATATTCTCCGTATTCTCATTTTTTTGCCTTTTAAAAAAATTAAATATTCCCATTTTATAACTCACCTTTCAACATCTAATTTATTTCTTGTATATTTTCATAATTTGCTCATAATTTTCTTTTTGTTCTAAAAAGAATTTATCATTTTTACTTTCATTTTTTGAATAATCAGTATTATTCCAGATATTCACATTGTATTTTTTTCTTTTATATTTAATAATAAACTCTGTGACTAATTCTAATTTATTATTTATTGCAAATTCTATTTCTTTTTGCATATATTCAAAAATTGTATTAACATTACAAATGTATTCAAATCCTTCAGGTTCACTTGCCATAATATACCCCTATATATTTTTTAGTTCTTATGTATCTTAACACCTTGTTCATTTAAAAAGTTTATAAAACCATTCAAATATGGCTCTTCTATAGTTCCTATAAAAGTAGCACTCTTTGTTTTTATCCCATATTTCTCTTCATATGTCATAATATCATCTATATATATTTTTTTTTTTAGATTTACTTTGTATAACATTCATCTTTTTATTATCAACATAGAGTTCGCCATTTACAACATTAAAAGTAACTTCTTTATTTACTAAAGATTTTTTACCGCGAAATTCATCAGTTTTTTTGTATATGCTATGACAAATAGGTATTATAGTAAAAAATATAATAAACATCAAAACAATTACGAATGGATTAATTTTTACTGCTATAAGAAAGGTCGTAAACATTAATATTACCCATATTATCAAAGAAGTAAAAATTTTTAATGCTATCCTATCTTCTAATATTTTTCTTGTTTTAACTGTAGTTGTGTACATTTATTTTCACCTTCTTTCTTTAGTATAATTTATTCTGCTATTAATTCTGTTTACCACTTTAAATTTTATACTAACAAAAAAGATTTGTCTAGCCTCAAATTTACCTTGTTTTTCTTCAAATTCTCTATGTTTTTGATTCCAATATTCTCTTTTTGCTTTCCATTCTGCTGATTTTCTTTTAGGCTCCTTCCCAAATCTTCAAAAATTTTATTTTGCAACTATTTCATTCTCTATTTTTCTATACTTTCCATCTCCTATTCCAGAAACATTTTTAATATCTTCTATAGTTTTAAATTTTCCATTAGTCTTTCTATATTCGATAATTTTTGCAGCAATTGAAGGTCCAATTCCTGTAAGTGTTTCGAGCTCTGTTTGTGTAGCTGTATTTATATTTACTTTTTCATTTGCTTTAGAATTTTTATCAGATATAATTATATTTTCACCCTCAGTTTCAGTAATATAATTTTCAATATTATTATTTTTATCATTTATATTTGGTATATTTATTTTTTGACCATCACTCACTTGATATGCTAAATTTACTTTTTCTACATCAGCCTCACTAGTTACCCCTCCAGCTTTTTCTATAACATCTTTTATTCTGGAGCCTTCACTTATTGAAACTACTCCAGGATTCACAACTTCTCCTGTTATATGTATGTAAATTATTTTTTCTTCTTCAAAATCTTCTGTATTTGTATTAATGTTATTTGTATTTTCTATATAATTATCTTCCATCAATTGAGTATAACTATAACTTTTATCTCCGCTATTTTTATCAATAACATAACAAATAATCAAGCATATTACTATAATAATACCACATATAGATACATATAAAACTTTATTTTTTTTAATATTTTCCATAAAAAACCTCCTTTTTTTCCATACCTCTTGAAATAAAATAATTTTTAATATATAGTAAAAAATGTAGCAAAAAATGTAATTTATAAGGGAGTTTACAAATGAACAAAATTAAACCAAATTCGAAAAAATTTATATATTTTTTATTAATTATTGCAATTATTTTACCAATATGGCAGAAATCATCTTATGCAGATCAAACAAATAATTCAAATACAAATAACAACAATGAAAATCTAACTTTATATTCAAATTCATCAATACTAATTGATGCTAAAACAGGTCAAATATTAAACGAGCACAATGCCTATGAAAAAACATATCCAGCAAGCACAACTAAACTAATGACAGCAATTTTAACTTTAGAAAATTGTAATTTAACAGATTCTGTTACAATAACTAATGAAGCAATATCAGGAATTCCAATAAGTTATACAATTGCGGCATTACAACCTAATGAGGTTCTAACAGTAGAACAACTTTTGCATGTTTTATTAATTCCTTCTGCAAATGATGCAGCAAATGTTTTAGCTTGTCATATTGCAGGATCAATTGATGATTTTTCTGTAATGATGAATGCAAAAGCTAAAGAACTTGGCTGCCAAAATACAAATTTTGTTAATCCTAGCGGAATACATAATGATGAACATTACTCAACAGCCTACGATATGGCGTTAATTGGAAAATATGCAAACACTTTTGAGAAAATAAAAGAAATATCTAGTAAAACAAGTTATTCACTACCTAATTTACCAAATGGAACTCAGCGAAATTTTAAAACAACTAACACTTTAATTACACCAACTAATAAATATTATTATGAATATGCAGCTGGATTAAAAACAGGTTATACTGATAAATCAAAATCTTGCATAGTTGCAAAAGCTCAAAAGGATGATATAGAATTAATTTGCGTAGTTTTAGGTGGAGAAAAAACAGAAGATTTAAAAAGTGAACGTGAATTAGATTGTCATACATTGTTTGAATATGGATTTAATAATTACGATTATTATACTATTTGTAGCCAAAATAATTCTTTAGATAAATCAAATTTAACTGATATTCCTACAAATTTACAAAATACTGATATTATTTTTTCAGAAGACTTAAACCTTCTAATAAATATAGATAATTACGAAAATATTACTTCTAATATTGATTGGGAAAACGATTTACAACTTCCAATATATAAAGATACAGTAGTTGGAAGTATTACTTATGATATTTCTGGAAACCCATATACAATTAATTTACTATCAGGCACAGATATTTTACCAAGCGAAGCTGCTAATTCTATCTCACAATTTTTTTATATATTACTTGGTATTTTAATTATAATAATTATTATTACAATATTTATAAATAAAAGAAAAAATAGATTTCATAGAAAGTGTAGGTCATCAAAAGAGCCAAAATATTTTAAGCATTCTTTTTATTAGAATAAAAGTGGGGGTACAAAAAATATGTCCCCCCTTTTTTTTATTATTTTAATAATCTTTTCCTATTATTATAGTAAAATCAATATTTTCTGATTTTTTTCCAGAAGTTATTGTTCCTACTTTTAATAATTGTTTTATTTTATCAGCTTCCCCCTTAGCTTCATCTGCTTTATTTATTATACTTGTTTTTGATACTGTATTTGTTACACCTGTTTTTGTAACATTATATCCTGATTGTTCTAACAATTTTTTTACTTGTTTTATTTTGCTCTGATCTGATGAACCATTTAATAGCTCTATATTTATTTGTTCATTTTTTTGTTGGGTAATTTCAGGCATATTATTTTCATTTGTATTAGTATTACTATTTAATGACTCAAACATATTTTTTATTGTTTTAGTTATCTCTGAATTATTTGGTATATATAGCCAAACTCCATTACATTTTTTTGATTCACCTGGAAGTGTTGTTGTTTGTAAATTTTGCATATTAAAATCTACAATATATGGTACATAATTTATGATATCGTCAAAATTAAAATTAGTAGTTACATTATTTTTTGCAATTTGTATATATTGTTTGATATCATTTAAGGATTTTTTGTTTGATATTTGCTGTGCAAGTACTTTTATAAACTCACGTTGTGTTTTCATTCTGCCAATGTCATTATCCCCATAGCTACTTGGGTATGAGCTTCCATCATTGTTATGTCTGAACCTTAATAAATGCTCTGCTTTTTCTCCATCTAGTAATTGATTTCCTGCTTTTAAATGAATATGTAAATTTTGTGTTGGGTCATCATAATCCATGTTTATTGGAACATCGAAATTTACTCCTCCTATTGAATCAATTAATTCGCGTAATCCTTCAGTATTAATATTTATATAATATTTGATATTTAACCCTGTTATTTCATTTACTTCTTTTAGTAATTCTTCAGGACTTTTTTGGTATATTGTATTTATTTTGTCTGAAGCAGTTGCTTTACTTTGGTTAGAACCTGTATAAGTATCTCTTGGAATTGACATTATTGATGCTTTATTACTTTTGGGATTATATGCACATATCATTATTGAGTCAGTTAAATTTTGACTTTCTCCTGTAACTACAATGTATATTGTTTCTAATTTTTCTGCTGTTTTTGAATTATGACCTAATATGGTAGCTAAAAATCCACCATATGTCCAACCATTTTCATTCATTCTGATAATAAATAACGTCATAAGTATAACCATTATGAATAAAAAAATTGTTAGTATTTTTTTTCTTATTTTTTGTTTTATTTTTTTCGTTTTATTTTTAATATTTAACTTGCCAATTTTTGTATTTTTACTAATTTGATTTTTAGGATACCTATTTGTTTGAAGTTCTTTTGTATGATATTTATTTTGTTGATATTCTTTGGATTGATATTCGTTTTCTACATATCTATTTTTTGAATATTCATTTCTTTGGTATTTTTTTGCTAAGTATTTATTTTTTTTGTATTTGTTTCGTTGGTATTCTTTTACTAAGTATTTGCTTTTGGGGTATCCATTTCGTTGATATTCTTCCACTAAGTATTTGTTTTTTTTGCATTCATTTCTTTGACATTCCTTTTTTAAATATTTATTTTTAGAATATCCATTTTTTTTGTATTTATCTTTTGTGCTATTCAAGTAAACTCACCCCTATAAAAAACTAAGCCGAATTATATCAAAAATTCAGCTTAGTTTCAATAATTAAAATATTAAATTTAAGAATATATTACTATTGTATAATAATTTACCTACATAAGACTCTAATATAATATTAGAAAGTTGATAATTACCAACTAAAGGTGTTATAACAGAAATTAATGTTAATATTATTAGTATAATTATTACCCCTTCTAATACTCCGTAAATAATACCACCAACTTCGTTAAATTTATTAATAACAGGAAGTTTGGCAACAACATCTACAAATACTGTTAATATTATTAATAATATTTTTGCTATTATATAAAGAATTAGTATACATGCTATATTTACAATCAATACTGAAGCTGCTTTTGATGTTTCTGTTATTGCAATTTCTTTTTTATCATCAACAGACTCTTTAACATTTTCATTTAAATACTTAACTATTGGTTTTGGCACACCACTATCTTCATTTATTAACTCTTCATTATCATCATTCACATTTTGAGTCATTATTTCTTGTAATGACATTTGAATATTATTATCTATTGTTGTATTTTCTACTACAAAATTGACAAATGATTTGTATAAAATTAAGGCGATTATTATTGCAAGTATAGATGTACAAAGTTTTAATAATGATTTTACAAGCCCTTTTTTATAGCCATTATATATGCTTAATCCTAATATTAATATTATTATTAAATCTACTATTATCCCCATAGTATCCTCCTTTATAAAACTAAAATTTCTATTTTATCTCTAAAAATAATTGCTGCTATTCTGTCAGAAACAATAATATTTCTAATTTCTTGATTTGCAATATATTTTTTCTTCAACCATCCTTTTGTATTTATAAAATATATTTCTGTTCCAAGATTTATTGCGATATTATCTCCAGCTGAAGAAGTTCCTTTTGCTATACTATTTATTGAATAATTATTTACTTTTTTAGTTCCTGTATTTATTAATTTAATTTCAGAAGTTTGATTTGATATTCCATCTGATATTTCTTGGACTTCGTATATATTATTTATTAAATCTATTCCTGCAAAAGTATAATTTTTCCCCTCATCTTCAAAATTCATTAATTGCTTCATATTTCCATCTGATAATAAATTTATACTATCATTACACATGCATATTAAATTTTTACTTCCTTGATATTTTAAATTTATTATTAAAGAATTTGTTGGCATTTCATATGTGTATGCAAATGCAGTTTCTGATGAACTTTTGGCATCTTTTATTGAAATTGTTTTTACTAATGATTTTATTAATGTGCCACTAGTATCTACTTCTGCAAAACTTAAGTATTTATTATCGCTTGATATTACACTATCCACTACAGAATTATTTGGTATATATGTTTTAAATAATTGATTTCCCTCTTGATCAAAAACTATAATTACAGATTTATATGTTGTTCCTGCACATACTATAGATACATAACCATTTTCATTTACAGCAATTCTTGATATTATTCCATCAATATCTGTTGTCCATAGTATTTTTGTTCCAGATATTAAATATATTTTTTGCTTTTCTTTTTCTGCAATAACCATATATTTTCCATTAGATGTAAATAATGGATTGCTTATATTTATATCTATACTTCCGACTTTTTTAGCAGACGAATTATACAAATTTAATTTATTGTCATTTAACATTGTTATATATTTGTCATATGCATATATTGATACATTTTCATCTGATTGTATTTCTATTGATGATAATTTGCCTTCTGTAACAGTTTTCATTAATATGTGCATATCTGCCCAATTTCTGAATTTTGAGCTACATATGTATACTATTGAAAAAGTTATGGTTATTACTATTATCAACATTATTAATACAAATATAGTTACTTTTTTCTTGTTTAGCTCTGGATTTTTATTTAAATTATTGTATTCTTTAAATTCTATTAATTTCATCTTATTTCCTCTTTAGAAAATTTGTTATTAGATATATTTTATTAATATAATAACTATTTCTTTTATATCATTTTTTGCATTTAGTTGCAATATTTTTTACTTAAAAATTAAAAGAGGAAAATATTCATAATTAAACTTTACTCCAGAATAGAATTTTACCATTATATAACAAAAGGGACAGAAATTTTTCCATCCCAAATTTTTTAATCTATTATCTGTAATCCTGCAAATTTTGCCATTAATCTTTTATTTCCAGATTTATCAAAGCTTATATCTACTTTGAAATCATCACCTTCTGATTCTAATTTATTAATAGTACCTTCTCCGAATTTTTTATGATATACTCTTTGTCCTTCTTTATATTGTGATACATCAATATTATCCTGCTTTTTGTTTAATGAACTCAAAAAGCTTTCTGCTGTTTTGAATGCAAATCCTGAATTTTGCACAGCCCCTGTTGTTGATGCAGTTGCTGGAATTTTGTATGTATCTAATGTATATGTTTTTACTTTATTATTAGATGATGAACCATACTCCCATTTGTATACACTATCTTTAAAAGATTCGGCTTTATTTGTATCTCCTAGAACATCTTCATATCCTTCTAATAAATCTTTTGGTATTTCTTTTACAAATCTTGATACTTGATTATAGCTTGTAGATCCAAATATTGTTCTTCTTCTTGCACAAGTTAAATGTAAATATTCTTTTGCTCTTGTAATACCTACATAGAATAATCTACGCTCTTCTTCTAGCTCTTTTTCTTCTCCAATTGATTTATATCCTGGGAAAATTCCTTCTTCCATTCCTACTAAAAATACCACTGGGAATTCTAATCCTTTTGCACTGTGCAGCGTCATAAGTGTTACGGAATCTTCACTTGTATCACTATTGTCTAAGTCTGTTGTTAGTGTAATTCCTTCTAAGAATTCTGCTAATGTATTTTCTGCAAATTCTTCTTCGAACTCGATTGCTACTGTTAAAAATTCATCTAAGTTTTGAATTCTGCTTTCTGCTTCTATTGTATTTTCCTGTTGCAATGCTTTTGTGTATCCTGTTGTTCTTAATGTTTCTTTTATTAAATCTGATATTTTTACGTCGTCTTTTTTGGCTTTTAAATTTTCAATTTGCTCTATGAATTCTCTAGTATTTGTGTACACCCTATTTAATCCATATTGTGCTGCATTTTTTATGACTTCGTACATTGAAATTCCATTACTATCGGCTATTTCTTGCACTGAATCTAAACTTGTTTTTCCAACTCCTCTTTTTGGTTCATTTATAATTCTTTTTAAAGATAAATTATCATTGCTATTAAATATTAATCTTAAATATGCAATAATATCTTTTATTTCTTTTCTTTCATAGAATTTTAAACCACCTATAATTTTGTATGGTATATTTTCTCTTCTTAAAATATCTTCTATTGCTCTTGATTGTGAGTTCATTCTGTATAATACTGCGTAATCTGAATATTTATAATATTCTTCTCTTCTTAGATGATTTATTTCGTTTACTATGTATGATGCTTCATCGTATTCATCTTCGCCTGAATATATGCAAGGTTTATTTCCTTCGTCATTTTCTGTCCATAGTTTTTTATCATATTTTACTGTGTTGTGTTTTATTACTGCATTTGCAGCTTTTAGTATGTTTCCTGTACATCTGTAATTTTGCTCTAATTTTACTATTTTTGTTCCTGGAAAATCTTTTTCAAAATTTAGTATATTTGTGATATCTGCTCCTCTGAAAGAATATATTCCTTGGTCATTGTCGCCTACTACTGTTATGTTTCCGTATTTTGATGCTAATAGTGTAACTAGTGTAAATTGTGCTTTGTTTGTATCTTGATACTCGTCTACTAGAACATACTTGAATTTATCTGTGTACATTTCCAATACATCTATATTTTCCGTAAGAATTTTTATTGTAAAATTAATTATATCATCAAAATCTATTGCATTATTTTCTTTTAATTTTTTTTGATATAGCTCATATATTTTTGCTATTGTTTCTTTTCTGAAATCTCCAGAATATTTTACTGAATATGCTTTTGGCTCTATCATTTCGTTTTTTGCATTGCTTATTTCGTATAAAACGGATTTATCTGTAAATAATTTGTCATCTACCTTTAGCTCTTTTAAACACTCTTTTACAACTGTTTTTTGATCTGATGTGTCAAATATTATAAATGAATTATCAAACCCTATTCTGTCTATAAATTTTCTTAATATTCTTACGCATATTGAATGGAATGTTCCAATCCACATATCGTTTGCAGCATCACCTACTATATTTTGTACTCTTTCTTTCATTTCGTTTGCTGCTTTGTTTGTAAATGTTATTGCTAAAATATTCCATGGTTTTATGCATTTTTCTGCCATTAAATATGCTATTTTATGTGTTAATACTTTTGTTTTTCCACTTCCAGCTCCTGCTATTACTAGGCATGGCCCATCTGTAGCTAAAACTGCTTCTTTTTGTCTGTCGTTTAAACAATCTAGTAATTCTTGCATTTTTTTCATCCTTTCGTACTTATTTTTTCTATTATTTTGTCTATACAAAGACTAATTTCAGCTGCACATATTCTAAATGTATTTATGTTATATCCCCATGGATCTTTTATATCCATATCGGTTTGGTTGTTATCTAATTCTACATATTCTTTCATAGTATAAATTTTTTCTTTTAAGTTGTTATATCTTGATATTAGTTCAGATTTGTGATTTTTTGTTGCACATAAAATTAAGTCCATGTTTTGTATATTTGATTCTTCAATGTTTGTAGCTTTGTGAAGAGCTATGTCTACATCGTATTCTTTCATTATTGCTACGGAATTATATGATGCATGCTCGCCAGTCATTGCAAATGTTCCTGCTGAGTATACTTGTATATTTAGATTTTTTTCTTTTATTATTTTTTTTGCTAGACCATCTGCCATTGCACTCCTACAAGTATTTCCTGTGCATACAAACATTATTTTCATGATTTAACCTCCTAGCTAAATTTGGTATTTAAAATCTTTTCATATTATAACAGTAAATTTAGAAATTTAAAACATTTTTTTATAAAATTTTATATCTACGGATTTTCTCTATTCAATTGATATATACTATAAATGATTCTATGATTGCAGCAGTTGACAAAATTCTCATTAATGAATGATCGAGTAGAGGATAATTCTTAGTGAATTTCTCCCCTCTCACACCACCGTACGTGCCGTTCGGCATACGGCGATTCAATTTATATTTCAATATGAACTTTTTGATACTGGTCTGATAGAAATATCAGACCTCTTTTCCTT
>JAGALX010000051.1 GCA_017625035.1 Clostridia bacterium | reverse complement strand
TAACTTTTTTCAAATTATATTATGCGCCACGTTTAATTGTTCGTGCGCCAAATTTTGCAAAAATTTGTGTGCAATGGATTTTATATAATAGGAAAGTGTTCATAGTTAAAATTTACTCTTATGTTGAACTTTCCTATTATAGAACAAAAGCGGACATATTTAAATTCGAATCTGTTTATGTCATTTTTTCGTCCGCGTCTTTGTTCGTGCGCCAATTTTTGCAAAAAATTGTGTGTAATGTTTTTTCTATAATAGGAAAGTATTTGTAGTTAAACTTTACTTCACAATAGAACTTTCCTATTATATAAAAAATAACCTATTTGGTAGACACAAAACTAATTTTTTGATTCTACCAAAAGGTTACTTTTCAAAATTTATTTTAATTTTTTATACTAGATTATAACCCTAATAATGTTTTATACATAAGTATTTTTGGAATAAATATTATACATCCTATTATTGCAGCTATTATGGCAGTTACTAATACTGCTCCTGCTGATATGTCTTTTGCTTTTCCTGCTAGCTTGTTTTTTTCGGTTGTGTACATATCTACAACAGTTTCAATTGCAGTATTCATTAATTCTGCAAATATAACTAATCCTATTAATAATATACATACTATCCATTCTGAAATACTTATTTTTAATATAAATCCAAATACTATAATTATAATTGCTACTATGCAATCAAATTTTAAATTTTTTTCTGTTTTTAAAGCTTGTTTCCATCCTTTTAATGCATATATAAAAGGATTTCTTTTTTTTTCGTTTTGTAGTTTCATTATTAGTAAATTCCTTTCTACAGAATTTTATTTAATAATTTACTGTTTTTGTAATTCTTTATATCTTTTTATTTTCATTGTTGTAGTCATTTCAAAATCATCTTTTTTAATTTCTAATTTTTTAATAGCTTTATATGATGTTAATGTTTTGTTTACATCTTTTATTATTTTCCAAATGATATCATATACTTTTTCATCTGATATAGAATCTTTTCCATATTTTTCCTCTATTTCAATGTAATTTGGAATAACTCTTGCTGTTAAAATTAGCTCTTTACTATTTTCTTGAGCTTTTCCATAAACCATACATTCTTTTATTTCTGTATTTTTCTTTAATAATATTTCTATTTCTTCTGGATAAATATTTTTTCCATTTTGAGTAACAATTACATTTTTGCTTCTTCCTGTAATATATAAAAATCCGTCTTTATCTAGATATCCTATATCGCCTGAATTGAACCATCCTTCTTCATCTATAACTTCTTTTGTTGCTTCTTCGTCTTCATAATATCCAAGCATACGCGTTTTGCTTTTTATAAAAACTTCTCCTTCACCTTTTTCATTTGGATCTTTTATTTTTAATTCTGCACATACAACAGCTTTTCCTGCAGAACCAACCCTTGGGTCATAATCTGGTGTTAGAGCTGCTATTGGAGCTGTTTCTGTAAGTCCGTATCCTTGTAAGAATGTTATTCCTATATCTTGAACCCATTTTCCTACCTTAGGATCGATTGGAGCGGCAGCAGAAACTATTATTCTTATTTTACCACCTAAGTTATCTAATATTTCTTTAAACACCTTGCGTTTCATATCAAATCCAACTGTTTTTAATGCATTTGTTACATGTATCATAGAATTTACTATAGCTGTTTTTCCGCTTTTTTCAATTGATTTATTTACATTTTTATATATATTTTCTATTAGTATAGGAACTCCTAATATCGCTGTTGGCTGTGCTTCTTTTATGTTTGGTAAAATGTATTTTAAACCTTCACATATTGCAATTGATGCTCCCATTCCGAACGGATATAAAAATCCTATTGATGATTCATATGCATGGTGAAGAGGTAATACAGAAAATAATCTGTCTGATTCTTTTACATCAACATATGCACTACATGCATTTATGTTTTCTGCTAAATTTCGGTTACACAACATTACACCTTTAGATTGAGATGTTGTTCCTGATGTGAAAAATAGTATTTTAAATTCGTCTGGATCAATTTCAATATTTTTAAAAGATTCATCTCCAGATTCTACTAATTTTTTACCTTCTAATAATACATAATTTAATCCAACATCTCTTCCTTTTACTTTATTATAAGAATTCATTTCAATAAAGTATTTTACCATAGGTACATTATCTTTTACTTTGTCAATTTGCTCTTTTCTTTTTGCAGAATATATTACTGCACTTGCTCTAGATCTTTTTATTAAATTTTCTATTTCGTTTACTGGTAATTCTTTATCTAGTGGTACTGCAATTCCTGCTCCACATAAAAGTGTCATATATGATAAATACCAACCATATGTTGTTTCACTTATAACTACTATTCTTTCATCTTTTAAGTTTAAAAATTTAGTTAATCCTGTACCAAAGTTTATTACATCTTCACCAAATTGTTTGTATGTTATTTCTTTATATGGTGATTTATGATCTTCTTTTTCTAGTAGCACTACATTATTTGGATATTTTTCCATGCTATTATTAAATACTTCTTTTATTGTTAAAAAGTGAGTTCCTTCATATTGTTTTTTATCTTTTTTAATTTTTTCTGATTTTTGTTTTTCGTTTTCTAGATTTATATCTTCTACATTATCTATTTCTTTAAATTTGAATTTTGGAAATTTAAATTTTGGTATTTTTATTTCTAATCCCATTTTATTTTCATTCCTTTCTATTTTTTGTAATTTATATGATTCTTGAATTTAAGCTTTGTGTTATAAATAGTTCATTTATTATATTTTATTTGTTTTCCTATATTATTATAGCATATTAATTTATTATATCAAATAAAACTTAAAATTTTTTTCTCCTTGGAATAAAATTTTCTGCAAATTTGTAGCCATCTCTACCACTTATATAAAAATATCCTATAACTGAATACACAAATGCTCCAATAAAATTTACAATTAAATCTTTCATTGTATCTTTTATTCCAATAT
Organism: Clostridia bacterium; assembly: GCA_017625035.1. Classification (GTDB taxonomy): domain Bacteria; phylum Bacillota; class Clostridia; order TANB77; family CAG-508; genus CAG-492. The sequence goes on along the minus strand of JAGALX010000051.1, from coordinate 3,558 downwards.
CTAAATATCCCCCATCTATTACAAGTTCTGCAGTAGTTCCATCATCTTTTGAATAATATACAATGGTTTTATTTATATTATCAATTACGATTGGATGGTTTATTTTTTCGGAATTTATTTCTACTGATGATATTGATTGAACAATTCTATCTTTTTGCATATCTTTGTCAAAAACAGTATCCATTCCAAATTCAAAAAATTCCCATAAAACGCCTATTGTCATTGAAAAACAAAAAGCTACTAAGCCTACAAATACAGGTTTCATTTTTGTGTGAAATTTTTCTGATCTATTTAATATATCTATCATAGAGAAACCTATTGCAGCACATAAGAATCCATTTATTGTATGTAAAATTGTATCCCAATTTTTAAATATTCCATAAAAATTTTGAACTTCTCCTAATATTTGAGCAGAAAATATAAATAATAAAATAATTGTTTCTAATGTATCTGGTAATTCTATATTTAGTTTTTTATCAATAAATACTGGTATTAGGAATAATATTAATGTTAATATACACATAAATACATTTTCGAAATTTCCTCTTAATAAATTTACAATCATAATTCCTATTACTAAAATTCTTAAAACTATATAAATTGTTATATCTTTTTTCTTATATTCACTAACTTCTATTTTTTTCATTAAACAACTTCCTTATTATTTTTTCATAATGTAATTTACACCATTTATATTTATTCTAATTCAAAAAATGATTTTAAAACACCTTTATCTATTGTTGTTTTAAAAATATTTTTTAGTATTAGTAGAGTAATAGGTCCTAACATTAATCCAAATACACCAATTAATTTGTATCCTGTATACATCGCAATTAGTGTAAATATTGGGTGTACTCCCATTTGTTTACTTACAACCTTTGGCTCTATTATTTGTTTTAAAACTGTCCATATTCCCCATATAATTAATGCTCCGATTGCAAATGCTGTATTTCCAACTATAAAAGAGTATATTGCATACGGTATTAGTACCGTACCTGCTCCTAATAATGGTAATATATCGACTATACCTGTTATTATAGCTGTACTTGTTGGATAATCTACTTGAATTCCAAATAATTTCATTATCCAAAATCCTATTAAAACAATGGTAAAGCAAATTAATGACAACTTCGATTCTGCTTTTATGTAATTTAATGCAACTCCACATGTTTCTTTAAATAATTTTTTTACTTTTTCTAAAAATACTTTTGGAACATGTTTTTTTACTGTATCTTTAACATATTCTTTATCAAAACACATAAATATAGTTGCTAATATAGTTATTACTGCGTACATAATCATTGTTGGAATTGATGTTAAAAAATTTAATATTCCTCCGCCTACACGCATTACTATATTTTTTATTGTGCCACTATTTTCAGATATCATTACTTTTATATTATCTACTGAAATATTTATATTATATTTACTTATAAAATCAGTTAACAAATTTTGAATTTCATTATAATTTATATTAAATTGTGATACAATCATTGTTATTTCATTTATTAATGATATTATAAGCCACGTTATTAAACTACCTATTGTTGTTAATAGTAATATTATTGCAATTATGCTTGCAAATTTTCTATTTAATTTTAGTTTATTTGTACCAATTCTTATTAGTGGATCTAATAACCTAGATATTAAATATGCTATTACAAAAGGTATATAAAATATTGCTAATTTGTATGATAGAAATATTGTTAATAGTGCTATTACAATTGTTACTACTTTCCATCCTATTTTTTTATAATATTCGTATTTTCCTTTATCATTTTTCATAATTATATGTATAATTCAATTAATACAATATGCAATAATTGAATTATTTCTCCTTTCCTTTGAAATTTTTATAATTTATTTAGCTTGTTAAGGTGCTTTATTTTTTTCTAAAAGCTTTAAACTATCTCCTGAACTTTGTTTTCGTGCTTGCTTGTATAGTTGACCATCTTTTTTTGATAATTTAATATTTTTTATTCCATCTTTTGTGCAAACTTTAAACTCAGAATAACCTTTGTTTATAATTGGATGTCTTAATATTCTATTATCTGATTTTTTTATATCTGTTTTTGAAAAAGCTATATATGAAAATTTTTCGTCTTCATATGCAGCTTGTCCATCTTTTAATTTTTTATGGATTTTGCTTCTTTGAACTCTACATGTAAAATGACACCAATCATTTTTATCTAGTTCGCAATTCTTTTCATGTGGACATGGGGCAATAATATTTGCATTTTTGTTGATTAATTTTTCTCTTATGAGTTTAATATTAGAAAAACCTTTTGGGGTTCCTGGCTCTATTATTAATAATATTTTATTAGTCGCATTCCATAATTTTTCAATTACATTTTCTATGTTAGATTTTTGTAATTCATTAATCATATATGAAACAATAATTAAATCAGAGCTATTACTAAAATCATCTTTAATTATATCAAATTCATTCCATTTTACATTTTTTAAACTTTCGGAACAAGTCATTAATTTTTTTCCAGTTTGTATCATTGCTTTTTCTCTTTCAAAACAATAAAAATCTTTTTCTCCAAGTATTTCACATGCTGCCCAAGTACCTGCTCCTGTTCCAGCTCCTACATCAAAAATTGTATTTATTTCAAATTTGTTATTTTCCATTACTTTATTTAGTGTGCTATATACCGATTCGTATGTAGCTGGCATTCTTGAAAAAGCATATGCTATTGCTTCATCACTTTTGGTTAGTAATCTTTTACCATCATTATCGTTTGCTCTGTATCTTTTACTAATTTCTTTTGCGCTTTTGTCTATATTTTCGAGTTTTATGTTTTTATTTAATTCACTTTCTATTGCATTAGTTAATTCTATTGGAAATCCCATATTTGCACCCCTAGATTTGTATTTTTTAATAAATAAGCTTTACTATTTCTTTGGTAATTTTAACATATATTGAATTTTATTTCAATTTATTATGAAAATACAATTAAATAAAACAATAAATAGGAATGGATAAAATTGTTTTTGCTCAAACTTACTTTATCCATCCCCATAAAATTTAATTATTTACTAAAAATTAGTATACCAATCTGGTACCATTAATATATCTGCTTGCATTACACCTAATATAATGTATAAAAGTAATGTAATAAATATGCTCACTATTCCTATTATTAATCCTGCTACACCCATTCCGTTCTTTTTTTCTATTACGCAACTTAAAATACCTAATACTATTGATATTATTCCTAGTATAACAGAAACAACTATATAGCATATTGTTACAACTGATAATATTGATAATACAAATGAAGCAATTCCTAATCCGTATACTTTCTTTTTGTTTTCAAATTCATTTTCCATATAAACTTACCTCCTCTATATGATAAACTTGTATTATTATACATAATTAATAACATATTTGTCAAATTATGAATTTGCTACGATAGCATAAATTTTTAGTAGGATTTTTCTTTTTAAAATCCTGAAACAATATTGCCTCTTGATTTTTGAGATTCCTATTTAATTTTATATTTTTACACTGCTTTTTCTATATTTTTAGGTTCACTTAATAAACCTAATTAT